>JAJPIH010000296.1 GCA_021324875.1 Alphaproteobacteria bacterium | reverse complement strand
TGTGCTGCTCGGCAGCGAGCCGGTGCTGACGGCCGAGGAAACCTTTTACCAGCGGCTGCTGGCCGGGGATCCGGAGGAGGCCACCGACCAGGCCGAGGAATTCGCGCGGGAGAGATCCATCGACGAATTTGCCGAAGAGGTGGCGCTGCCGGTGCTGGCCCGCGCCCAGGCTGACAGCGACAGCGGCATCCTGTCGGCGGAGCGGCGCGAGGTGGTGCGCGAGGGTTTTGCGCAAATTATCGAAAACCTGGGCGACGACTGGTCGATCGAAACCGGCGCGGCAACCGCGGGCGAAGGCCCGGAAACCGGCTCCATCGTTTGCGTCGCCGGGCGTAACGAGCTCGACGAGGCCGCCGCGCTGCTGCTGGCCAGCCTGTTGCGCGCACGCGGCCGTTCGGTGGCTGTGATTGCCGCCAATGGCACGGTCATGTCGGGCGGGGAGCCGCGGGCATTAGCCGAGGCAAGGCTCGTGTATCTGTCGTTGGTCAGCACCGCCTCGCCGGCGCGTGCCCGCCATATCGTGCGCCGGTTGCGGCGGCGGGCGCCGGGCGCGCGGATCGTGACCGCCTTCTGGGGAGCGGGAGCGGACAGCTTTCCGCCGGAGGCGCTGGCGCTGACCGCCGCCGATGCGATCGTGACGACGCTTGCCGGCGCCATCGCCGAGATCGAGCAGCAGCCCGGCGGGCCGGCGACCCCGGCGCTCGCCGCCGGCGGCGAGGCGATCCGCGCTCATGCCGGCTGAGCCCGGTCGAGCCGCCGCCGGATCAGCTCGGCGATGCGGAACATCGCCGGGTTGAGCGTGATCGACAGCAGGGCGCCGGCCATGATCAGGTCCTTGCCCTCGCTGCTTAGCAATCCGTGCTCGACGCCGAGCGCGCCGACCACAAACGAGAATTCGCCGATCTGCGCGAGCGCCGCCGCAACCGTCAGCCCGGTCCGCGCCGGATAGCCCACGATCCGCACAATCGCGAATGCGGCCAGGGATTTGCCCAGCATGATCACGGCCAGCACGGCCAAGACCCGGACCGGATGCCGAATTAATATGCCGGGATCGAACAACATACCGATCGACAGAAAAAACAGCACCGCAAAGGCGTCTTCGAGCGGCTGGGCCTGCTCGGCGGCGCGGTGACTGAGGTCGCTCTCGGTCACCACGACGCCCGCAAAGAACGCGCCCAACGCATAGGAGACGTCGAACAGCCGGGCGGCGGCGAAGGCGATCCCGAGGGCCGCGGCCACCACCGCCAAGGTAAACAGTTCGCGCGATCCGGAGCGAACCACCCGCTCGAGCAGCCACGGCATCGCGCGCTTGCCGACGACCAACATCAGCGCGACAAAAAGCGCAACCTTGGCAAAAGTCAGAGCCAGCCGCAGCCCCGTCGCCCAGAGCGACCCGCTGCCGCCGAGCCCGGCCACCGCCGGGATCACGACCAGAGCCGCGACCGTGAACAAATCTTCGACGATCAGCCAGCCAACCGCGATGCGTGCATCGGGTGAGGCGATGATGCCGCGCTGTTCGAGGGCGCGCAGCAATACGGCGGTGCTGGCGATCCACAGCGCCAGTCCGAACACGATTCCCTGTGTGACGGGCCAGCCCCAGGACCAGCAGAGACCGATCCCGAGGCCGGTCGCGAGCGCAATCTGGCCGAACGCTCCAGGCAGTGCAATCGCGCGCACCGCCAACAAGTCGCGCAGCGAGAAATGCATGCCGATGCCGAACATCAACAGCATGACGGCGATCTCGGCCAGCTGCGGGGCGAGATGCACATCGGCGATATAGCCGGGCGTGAATGGCCCGACCGCGACCCCGGCTACGAGATAGCCGACGATCGGCGGCAGGCCTAGCCGCATCGCGGTAAATCCGCCGACAAAGGCAAAGCCGAGCCCGACCGCGATCGTCTCGATCAGCGAAACGTCGTGCGTCACGCTCAGCGCGGGCGAAAAGCGCGAAAGCGAAGCCGCACGTAATCGGCAATCCAGGTGCCGCGCTCGTCGACCAGCACCGGCCGCAGCAATTCGACCACCTCGTCGCGCACCGCCGCACGCTGCGCTTGCGGCACCGCCCCGAGGAAATCGTCGGCGAAGGTGTCGAGCCAGGCTTCGATCCCGGCCGGCACCGGCGTCGGGCGCGGGATCAAGCGGATCTGTTCAACCGCAAAGCCGGCGGTTTCGAGCCTTTCTCTATAGGCTTCCGCCGACGGGAAATACCAGGGGCTCAGCCGCCGAGCGTCGAGCCCATGGCCGCGCAGCACCGCATTGAGCGCGACCATGATCGCGGCGATGTTGTTGTGGCCGCCCATCTCGGCGACAAAGCGGCCGCCCGGCTTCAGCGCGCGATAAACGCCGGCAATAACGCGCTCCGGCGGACGCATCCAATGCAATGCCGCATTCGAAAACACGGCGTCGAATTCGCCGACGAAATCCAAATCCTGGCCGGCGACAAGCCGCGCCTCAACCCCGCGCTGCCGGGCTGCAGCGACCATGTCGGGAGCCGCATCGACGGCCGTGACGAGGGCCCCGGCGGCGACGATCCTCTCCGTCAAGGCGCCATCGCCGCAGCCGAGATCGAGCACGCGCTCGCCCGGCGCCGGCGCCAGCAATTCGAGCACCGCCGACCCCAGGGCCGGAACAAAGGAAGCGGTCTGTTGATAACGCTCGGCCGACCAGCGCTGGGTCGACAAATTGCCCGCGCCTTTCGGGTTCTGTTGGTTGATTATCTCGCTTCGCATTCCATCCGCCGCTGGGTCGCCTTTTTCCAGCCGCCCTTTACACTCTTCGACATCCCACCGCCAATCCTTCGCAACAAATTGTGGCGCGCAATCTTACGGGTTCCGGCGGCCTTAAGGTTGCGCGAGAGCCTTAAGGTTTCGGAAAGGCTTAAGGGTTTCGTAAGAGCGCCCCCCGCGGCTATGGTATCGTCGCCTTATTGCCGCCGGCGGCGGCCATAATTGCCGTGCGGCTGGGGGCTGATCGGAGGCGAGATGACGGCTGACGCGAAGTTCGGCGCGCCCAACGCCGTCGCGGCGCTCGAACGGCGGCTCGATGAACTTGCTGGCGAGCTGGCAGCCCTGAAAGCCGAGCGCGACGCGGCCCGCGCGCGCGAGGCCGCGACGAGCGCGATCCTCCGCGTCATCGCGCGTTCGCCCGCCGATGTGCAGCCGGTGTTCGAGGTCATCGTCGGGCGCGCGGCCGAGGTCTGCGCCGCCGAGTTCAGCGCTGTCGCGCGGTTTGAGGACGGGTTGCTCCACCTCGTCGCGGTGCACAGCATGTCGCCGCAAGAGACGGCCGCATTTCATGCCCTGTTCCCACGGCCGCCACTGCCCAATTTTGCCATGGGACGCGCTTTTATCGACGCCCGGCCGGCGCATGTCGCCGATGCGTTGAACGAGCCCGGCTACGACGCGCGCACCCTCGAGGTACTGCAATCGGTCGCGCGATATCGCTCGTTTCTCGGCGTACCGATCGTGCGCGACGGCAAACCGGTCGGGGTCATCGGCTGCGGGCGACGCGAGGTCAAGCCGTTTACCGAAGCGCAAATCGCGCTGTTGCAAACCTTTGCCGACCAGGCGGTGATCGCGATCGAGAATGCGCGGCTGTTGACCGAAACGCGCGAGGCGCTGGAGCAGCAGACCGCGACCGCCGAGGTCTTGCAGGTCGTCAATGCCTCGCCCGGCGACCTCGCACCGGTGTTCGACACGATCCTCGAAAAGGCGATGCGGCTGTGTGCGGCCGCCTTTGGCGCGTTGCACCTTTATGACGGGGAATACCTGCGAGCGGCGGCCACCCATGGGGTGTCCGAAGACGTGGCGGCGCTGATGCGGCAGCCGCATCGTCCGCCGGATTTTGTGGCGCCGCTTCTGCAGGGGCGGTCCCTGGTTCATCTGGCCGATGCGATTGGAGTTGCCGGCTCAGAGGAGGCGATCAACCGCGTAACGGTGGAACGCGCGGGAGTTCGGACCCTCGCCGTCGTGCCGTTGCGCAAAGATGGCGCATTGCTCGGCACCATCTCCGTGTTCCGCCAGGAAGTGCGGCCTTTTTCGGAAGCGCAGATCGCGCTGTTGCAGAGCTTCGCCGCGCAGGCAGTGATCGCAATGGAAAATGCGCGACTGCTGCGCGAGTTGCGCGCACGCACGCGCGATCTCGAAGAAGCGCTCGAATACCAGACCGCGGTCAGCGACGTGCTCAAGGTCATCTCGGGCTCGGCTTTCGACCTCGAACCGGTATTGCAGTCCGTGGTCTCGACCGCGATCCGCCTGTGCCGCGCGGACCAGGCGGTCATCTACCGCAACGTGGATGGCGAATACCGCTGGGCCGCCGGCGAGTCCTTGACCCCCGACTACGAGCGCATCGAGCGCGAGGTGCGGATCAGACCCGGCACCGGGACCCTGGTCGGCCGCGCCGCATCGGAGCGACGAACGGTCCACATCCTCGACTGCTGGGCCGATCCTCGTTACGAAGCCAAGGACGACGCCCGCATCGGCGGCGTTCATACGATGCTTGGTGTGCCGCTGCTGCGCGACGGCCAGCCG
>JAJPIH010000205.1 GCA_021324875.1 Alphaproteobacteria bacterium | reverse complement strand
TGCAATACGCCTATCGCGACCGCCGCAACCGCAAGCGCGATTTTCGCGGATTGTGGATCCAGCGGATCAATGCCGGGGCGCGCGAGCACGGGCTGACCTATTCGCAATTCATGCACGGGGTGAAACTGGCCGGCCTCGGTCTCGACCGCAAAGTGCTCTCCGATCTTGCGGTCCGCGAGCCGGAGGCGTTCGCCGCTATTGCCGCGACCGCGCAGGCGGCGCTGAGTGGCGGTGTTGTCAGCGCGCCGGCAGCCTGAGCCCACCCGCATGACTATTTCGGCGCTGCAAGTTGTCGGGCATCGAGGCAGCTGCGGGCGGGTCGGGCGATCGGCGCGTGCGGGCGGCGCGACGTGGCGCATCACCGGCCGATTTATCGACGGGCCCGCCAGTTAGGCCCTCGACATCGGTTGCAGCCACGGGGGCCTGTCATGGCCCCTTTTTATTTGCCTCTGGCAGGAATTTGGAAATGAACGACGGCACCGGCCTCGAACAGGCAAGCCAGATGGTCGCGGCGGCGACCGCCGAGATCACAGCGGCAGCGACGCCCGCAGCGCTCGAAGATGTGCGGGTCAAATATCTCGGTCGGCGCGGCCGGCTGACCTTGGCGATGCGCGAGCTCGGCGTGCTCGATCCCGAGACGCGGCGCCAGGCCGGGGCCACGCTGAACGCGGCCAAGGAGGCGATCACCGCGGCTCTCGCCGAGGCGGCCGAGCGGCTCGGGCGGGCCGCGCTCGAACAGCGCCTCGCCGCGGAACGCGCCGATGTGACCCTGCCGGTCGATTATGGCGGCGGCGGCCGCATCCATCCGATCAGCCAGACGATCGACGAAATTGTCGCGATTTTTGGCGAGATGGGCTTTGTCGTCGCCGAGGGACCGCATATCGAAGAGGATTTCTACAACTTCACCGCGCTCAACATCCCGCCCGAACATCCGGCCCGCCAGGAGCACGACACCTTTTACCTCCCGGAGCGTCCCGACGGCACCCGCCGGCTGCTGCGGACCCACACCTCGCCGGTGCAGATCCGCACGATGCTGGCGCAGCAGCCGCCGATCCGGATCATCGTGCCGGGCCGCACCTTTCGCGCCGATCATGACGCGACGCATTCGCCGAT
This sequence comes from Alphaproteobacteria bacterium, assembly GCA_021324875.1. Classification (GTDB taxonomy): domain Bacteria; phylum Pseudomonadota; class Alphaproteobacteria; order ATCC43930; family CGMCC-115725; genus AP-15. Next base: position 3,146 of record JAJPIH010000205.1, on the reverse strand, counting down.
GTTCCATCAGGTCGAGGGGCTGGTCATCGACCGCTCCACGCATATGGGCCATCTGAAGGGCTGCCTGATCGAATTCTGCCGCACCTTTTTCGCGGTTGACGACCTGCCGGTGCGGTTTCGGCCGAGCTATTTCCCGTTCACCGAGCCCTCGGCCGAGGTCGATATCGGCTGCTCGCGCGCCGCCGGGCGCCTCGAAATCGGCGCCGGCGGCGATTGGCTCGAAATCCTCGGCAGCGGCATGGTGCATCCCAAGGTCCTGCAGAATTGTGGCATCGACCCGACGCAATATCAGGGCTTTGCCTTTGGCATGGGAATCGAACGGGTGGCGATGTTGAAATACGGCACCCCCGATCTGCGCACCTTCTACGAATCCGACCTGCGCTGGCTGCGCTATTACGGCTTTCTGCCGCTCGACATTCCCTCGCTGGTGCGCGGCCCGCTGGTCGGCGTGGGGGCGGCATGAAGATCACCCTCGACTGGCTCAAGACCCATCTCGACACCCACGCGACGCTCGACAACATCGTCGAGCGGCTGGTGATGCTCGGTCACGATGTCGATGCGGTCGAGAACCGGGCCGCGGCGCTGGCGCCGTTTACGGTCGCGGCGGTGGTTTCGGCCGAGCGCCATCCGAACGCCGATCGGCTCCGGGTGTGCATTGTCGAAACCGGGACCGGGCGGGTCCAGGTGGTGTGCGGCGCGCCCAATGCCCGCGCCGGGATCAAAGGGGTCTTCGCCCCGCCCGGCACGATCATTCCGCGCACCGGCGGCGAGCTCCGCGAGAGCACGATCCGCGGCGTCGCCTCGTCGGGCATGCTGTGCTCGGCATACGAGCTCGGTATCGGCGAGGATCGCGCCGGCATCATCGAGGTCGCGCCCGAGGCGCCGGTCGGGTCGCGCTATGCCGACCTCCTGGGGCTGGGCGACCCGGTCATCGACATCAAGGTCACGCCAAACCGCGCCGATTGTTTGGGCGTGCGCGGGTTGGCGCGCGATCTCGCCGCCGCCGGGATCGGCCGGCTCAAGCCGCTCGACACAACCCCGGTGCCGGCCCGGTTCCGCTCGCCGCTCGCCGTCCGGATCGAGGATGGGAAGGCTTGTCCGCTGTTTCTCGGCCGGCATTTGCGCGGTGTGCGCAACCGGCCGAGCCCCGAATGGCTGCAGCGGCGGCTCGAGGCGATCGGATTGCGGCCGATTTCGGCCCTGGTCGACATCACCAACTTCCTGACCTTCGACCTCAACCGCCCGTTGCATGTGTTTGACGCCGGGCGGCTCGCGGGGGGGCTTGTGGTGCGGTTGGCGCGCCCCGGCGAGACGTTGCTGGCGTTGAACGGGCAGGAATACGCGCTCGACCCCGAAATCTGCGTGATCGCCGACGAGCGCGGCGTGCAAAGCCTCGGCGGTGTGATCGGCGGCGAGGCGACCGCCTGCAGCGAGGCGACAACCGAGGTGTTTATCGAAGCAGCCCTGTTCGACCCGGTGCGCACCGCGGCCACCGGGCGTCGGCTCAATATCTTGAGCGACGCGCGCTACCGCTTTGAGCGCGGGCTCGACCCCGCCTTTGTCGGCGACGGGCTCGAAATCGCGACACGGATGATGCTCGACCTCTGCGGTGGCGAGGCTTCCGAGATCGTCACCGCGGGGGCGGCGCCCGAGTGGCGCCGGCGCTATGTGCTCGGCAAGGGACGCCCGGCCAGCCTTGGCGGTCTTGACGTGCCGCCGCCCGCGAGTGCGGCCATCCTGGCGGCGTTGGGCTGCCGGGTCGAAGCCTTGCCGTCCGGCGATCTGGCGGTCGAGCCACCCTCCTGGCGCGGCGACATCGAGGGCGAGGCCGACCTTGTCGAAGAGGTGCTGCGGGTCACCGGTTACGACCGGATTCCGGCGGTGCCGCTGACCCGCGCTGCGCCCCTGCCACGGCCGGCCTTGCCGCCGGCGCGGCGACGCTCGGAACTGGTGCGGCGCGCGCTCGCCGGACGCGGGCTGGTCGAAGCGGTGACGTTCTCGTTCATCTCGGCCCGTGAGGCCGATCTGTTTGGCGGCGCCGCACCCGAATTACGTCTGGTCAACCCGATCAGCAGCGATCTCGACGTAATGCGCCCCTCGCTGCTCCCGGCGCTGGCCGCCGCCATCCGCCGTAACGCCGATCGCGGCTATCCCGACGCCGCGCTGTTCGAGGTCGGGCCGCTCTACCGGGACGACACGCCGGCGGGCCAGGTCTTGGCCGCGGCGGGTGTGCGCGCCGGCAACAGCGGGCCGCGACATTGGCGCGACGCACCGCGCCCGGCCGATCTTTACCTGGTCAAGGCCGATGCGTTAGCCGGGTTGGCGGCGATGGGTGCGCCGGCCGACAATATCCAGTCGGCGGCCGCGCCGCCGGCCTGGTTCCATCCCGGGCGCGCCGGCCTGTTGCGGCTCGGGCCCGTCATCCTTGGCGCCTTTGGCGAATTGCATCCGCGGGTCATCGACGCGCTCGAGCTGCGACCGCCGATCGCCGCCTTTGAAATCTATCTCGACGCCGTGCCCGAGCCGCGCGCCGGTCGCGCCAAACCGCCATTGCAACTCTCGGTGTTTCAGCCGATCGAGCGCGACTTTGCGTTTATCGTCGATCGCAGCCTGCCGGCCGAGACGCTGTTGCGCGCGGCGCGCGGCGTCGACCGCCGGCTGGTCGCCGAAATCCGGCTGTTCGACGTCTATGAGGGCGCCGGGCTGCCCGACGGCAAGAAATCGCTGGCGATCACCGTGCGTTTGCAGCCCACCGACCACACGCTGAGCGAGGCCGAGATCGAGGGTTTCGCGAAGCGGCTCGTCGCCGCAATCGAGAAGGCCACCGGCGGCAGCTTGCGCGGATGATGCCGATGCCGGGCCGGATGCTGGGCCAGGTCATCGCTTTCCCGCTCGTGGTTGCGGCGATCCTGTTCGGCACGGCCGGCCGCCTCGACCTGCCGTTCTACTGGATCTATGTCGTGCTGATCGCGGCGGTTTCGGTTGGCGGGCTGTTTCTGATCGACGCCGATTTGGCGCGTGAGCGCATGCGGCCCGGCGGCCGGCCACCGCCGCCTAGCCTCTGGCTCGCCTTTGTGCTGTGCCTGGTGCATTGGGCGATTGCCGGTCTCGACCGCGGCCGTTTTCACTGGTCCGACACGGTCCCG
>JAJPIH010000185.1 GCA_021324875.1 Alphaproteobacteria bacterium | reverse complement strand
TGCGAGTTTGTCGGCGGCACCGACCCCAATCCTGAAGCCGCCACGCCTGAGCCGCGCCGCCAGCGCCCGGTCCTCGCTGATTTCCGCACGCACCGCGGCGTGGCCGCCAACATCAAAATAGGTCTTGCGCCGTACCAGCAAAAACTGGCCGTTGACGACCGCCTCCGAAGCGGCGTCGAACCGCTTGGCACAGGCAACCACGAGCATCCCCGCGGGAATGATTACCCTTTCCCAGAAGCTGCCGAGCTCCTGCCGCGGTTGCAGCGATAGAAGATCCAGCCGCACCGCCTCGGCGCGAACCAGGGCCGCGGCGAGCACCTCCGGGCCGAGCCGGACATCGGCGTCGACAAAGCACAGCCAATCGCCGGCGGCCAGCGCGGCGCCGCGCCAGCACGCATGGGGCTTGCCGGCCCAGCCCTCCGGCAGCGCGCCGGCATCGACGACGCGAATGCGCGGATCGGCGGCGGCACGGCGCTCGGCGACAGCCTTCGTCTCATCCTCGGAGCCATCGTCGACGACAATGATCGTGAACCGGCCGGCCAGCCCCGCCTGCGCGGTCACCCCCTCGAGACAGGAATCGATATTGGCCGCCTCGTTGCGGACCGGGATGATCACCGTGACCGACGCCGAGACGGGAGGCCCGGGCGCCAAGGCCAATGCCGATCGTCGGTACGCCTGGAACTGGCACAGGGCGCGGGCAAACAACAAAACCGTCAGCCCGACCCACAGGGCACCGACAATCAGGATCAGCATTCCTGCCGTGCATCCGCCTTTGCGCAGCGGCCACCCTTGGCCGCTGCGCCGCCATAGCGCGCGAATAAGGCTGCACGCGAAATCCACAACTCGCAGCGGTCGCGCAGAAACGGCTGGCGCGGCAGCGCGGCCGGGTTGAAGGCGCGCGTCAACCCCCACATCACAAAGCACTCGCCAAACCCGTGCAGGCGGGCGCGCAACGACGTATCGGCCGGGGTTGCTTCAAACCCGTAGCGCCGAAACACGCGCTGGATCTGCGCCGAGCCGAGCCTCGCCGGCAGCGCCGTCTCGGCCCGGATTGCTTGCACTGGCCGCCACGCCGGTTCGCGCTCGACATGTTCGCAAAACGCGCGCAGCGAATGGATGACCCGGTCGCGGACGGTACACGCCCAGCGCAAATCCGGGCCGCTCTCGGAATAGCGCGGCAGGTGCTCGTTCCAGAAATGCAGCGTACCGACGATTTCGCCGCTCTTGACCCGGGTTCCGTCGGAAAGCGCAACCTCGCTCCGCGCCTCGTCGAGGCCAATGCGCAGAATGCATTGCGGGTCTTGGGTGAATTCGTAAATCCCGTAATACGAGCGGAGGATCGCATCGACCCAGGAGACCGATCCGACCCACAATTCGTCGGGCCAAGTGGCAGAGGCGCTGCCGATCGCGGTCACAACACCGACCGCGGAGGTGGCGGCTTCGGTGCTCATCGCTGTTATCCTGCCAGTCGTATTGCGGGTTGAGAGGGGGTGCTGATCATCGCAGGTTCTCCCGCGGCTTCTTCCCTTCGCCCCTGGCGCGCAAGGGAGTTAGGTGGTTATCGGCTGGCGTGATCAAAACGCCAACCGATCTTAATAGTTCCAAGATGCGCGAAATACACGCGAGTAATTGGCGTCGGCGACGAGCTATTGGCTCAGCACCGGCGTCCCTCTGGCGTGGTTAGCGCCCGGCACTTGGCCCGACACCACTTTGGCGCATCTCGCGCCGATCCCCACAGTCGCGGCAACCAGGCCAAGCGGTTGCGCCGCGACTGAGCCCGCGCGATCGGCGCGGTTCGGCTACATCGGCCGCGACGGTTTGGCGTCGCGAAACGAGGTGCCGGTCTCGGCCAAGCGCCGCAGATAGGGCGAGGGCGCCCAGCGCGCGCCATATTGCTGGTGCCAGGCCTGGATCTGGCGATAGACCTCAGCCAGGCCGCCGATCGTGTCAGCCCAATACATCAGACCGCCGCGATAGCGCGGAAAATTGAAACCGTTCAGCCACATCACGTCGATGTCGCTCGACCGGTAAGCCTTTCCCTCATCGAGGATGCGGCAGGCCTCGTTGACCGAAGCGAACAGCAGCCGCCGCAGGATCTCGTCATCGGAAAACTCCCGCTGCGGGATGCCCAGTTCCAGCGCCTTCTGCTTGATCAGGCGGGCGAGTTCAGGATCGGGATGGGGTGTGCGGTCGCCGGGCTCGTATTTGAACCAGCCGGCGCCGGTCTTTTGCCCGAGCCGCCCCATCTCGACGACCATGTCGGCAATCGGCATTTTGCGGTAGTTCGGATCCTGGGCGGCGCGGCGCTGGCGGCTGTCATAGCCGATGTCCAGCCCCGACAGATCGGCGGTCGCAAACGGGCCGATCGGATAACCGAAATCGACCATGATCTTGTCGATCTGCTCGGGGAGCGCCCCCTCCTCGATCATGATGTTCATCTCGGTGCCAAAGGGCGTGCGGCTGCGGTTGGCGACAAAGCCGTCGCCATTGCCGGCCATCGCGCTGATCTTGCCGATCTTGCGCCCCAAATCCATCGCCGTCGCCAGGGTGTCGGGCGCGCTTTTCGTCCCTTTGACAACCTCGAACAGCTTCATGACATTGGCCGGCGCAAAAAAATGCGTGCCGGCGACATCCTGCGGACGCCGTGTCGCATTGGCCATGATGTCGATGTCGATGCCGGAGGTATTGGTGTAAAGCAGCGCCCCCGGTTTCATCACCTCATCGAGCTTCTTGAACACTTCTTCCTTGACCGGGATGCGCTCAAACACCGCCTCGATTACGACATCGCAGTCCTTGATGTCGGCGTAGCTGGTAACCGGTTGGATCAGCGCGAGGCGACGGTTCATCTCGGCTTCCGAAAGGCTGCCGCGCCGCACTCTGGTCTCGTAGTTCGCGCGGATGCGCGCCAGCCCGCGATCGAGCGCCTCCTGGCTCACCTCCAAGAGGCGCACCGGAAAGCCGAATTCGGCAAAGCTCATCGCGATGCCGCCGCCCATTGTGCCGGCGCCGACGATCGCGGCGTTCTTGATCGGACGCAGCGGGATGTCGCGCGGGATGTCCGGCAGCCGCGCCACTTCGCGCTCGGCGAAAAATGCATAGCGCAGGGCCCGCGCCTCGTCAGAATTTTCGAGTTCATCGAACAATTCGCGTTCCCGCCGCACCCCCTCGTCAAATGGCAGGGCGCAGGCGTTTTCGACCGATTGGATGCAATGGTAAGGCGCCTTTTGCCCGCGAGCGCGGCGGGCAATCGAGCGGCGCATCGCCTCGAACATGCCGGGATCGGCCTTGGCCTCGGCAAGCTTGTCGTCACGCTCGCGCAGGCGCGGCAGCGGTCGATGATCGGCAATCCGGCGAGCAAAGGCAATCGCGGCCGCGCGCAGATCCGCACCCTCGGGGACCAGTTCGTCGATGATGCCCAGGCGGTGCGCCTCCTCGGCCGAAACATGGCGGCCCGAGACGATGATCTCCATCGCCGCTTTCGGCCCGACGAGGCGCGGCAGGCGCTGGGTGCCGCCGCTGCCCGGCAGGATGCCGATCAGCACCTCGGGCAGCCCGACCTTGGCCGAAGCCAGAGCCACTCGGTAGTTCGAGGCCAACGCCAGTTCGAAGCCGCCGCCCAGGGCATAGCCGTGGATCGCGGCCACCACCGGCTTTTCGCTGCGGTCGAGAATCTGGTGCGGGCGACGGCCCTCGATCGGCGGCGGTCGATTGGTGCCGAACTGGCGAATATCGGCGCCGGCGATAAAGGTGCGGCCGGCCCCGATCATGACCATGGCGCGGATCGCCGGATCGGCATTGCCACGCTCGACGGCGGCGACGATGCCCTCGGGCACCCCCGGCGAGAGAGCGTTGACCGGCGGATTGTCGATCGTGATGACACCCACCCCGTCGACATTCTCGTACCGGACCAATTCGCGTGCGCCTTCGGCCATATCGCGTCCTCCCGTAACTCCGATCCATCGCTATTATTGGTCATTTCCGCGGGATGCGGAAACCCAAAGCCCGGCGCTCCTTATCGGCCACATCGGCCGAGGCCGGTGCATCGATCCGCGCACGCCATCGATCAGGGCGGGCGACCGGTCGCGAAAAGCACCGCACTTTTCCGCCGACACGGCGAGCGGTCACATGATCGTCTCGACGAACAGCACGTCGCTGGGCCCCGGGCCGGTTTCACAGATGATCTCGTCGACATCCCAAACACCGGCGCTGTCTCGCCGCCCGAGTTCCATCCCGGCACAGCCGATTTCGCCCGCGACGACAAAGATATAGACGCCGTGCGCCCGGGAAGCCGGGCGGTAGGTATGGCGTTGCGCGCGATCGCCGACCAGCCGCGACACCCTGAAATCTTGCGGGATCGGCACAGCCCCCGGGGTCGCGCCGATCAGGGTCACGAGGCGGTTGCGGGCCGCGGCGGCGTCGAAATGGGCGCGCGAATAGCGCGGCGGCAGCATCAATCGGTCCGGCAAGGCCCAGACATAGATGACGTTCAGATCCTTGGCTTCGAGGTTCAATTCGCAATGCTTTCCCCCGGATCCGAACGAGGCCAGATAGTAATCGCCCGGCTCCAGCTCGTCGATCTTTCCCATCGTATTGATGTGGGTGAGCCGACCTTCCAGCACAAAAGCCATGATCAGGAAATTGTGGTGCGGATGCATGTTGTATCCGCATCCAACCCCGCTGAACACTTCATCACCAAAGACACGAATCTTACCGAAACCAGGCCGACCAGACTGATACTCGTGAAAGTTGAAGCTCGAATGGCGAGTAATGACGCCATCGGGATGGCCGGCAACATAGGAGGCGTTGGGCCCGGTCGAGACGAGCGTTTGATGTCCACGCTCGGCGTCGCGCAACACAAAGGAATGCGCCATGCTGTTCTCCGGCTATTCGGCTGACCCGGCGGCAAGCGGGTCGGTGGCGTAAGGAATCTCGACCATCTCGAACCCGGATTTCGGGGTTCCGCAATCAGGACACACCCAATCCTCCGGGATCTCCGCCCAGCGCGTGCCCGGTCGAATGCCATGCTCGGGCAAGCCGAGTTGCTCGTCGTAGAGAAACCCGCAGCCCAGGCACATAAACCGCTTGAGAGCTTCATCGGCCATCGTGCCATCCCCTCGCCCGACCCCAGAAGACCTCCAAAACCCGCTCACCGGCCACAAAAACGAGCCCGGCCAATGGGACAGAACCGCGTTCCGCCGCCCGCCTACTCGTCGACGAACAGCTCGGCGATCGCGATGCCACTTTCGCCGGCGACCGCATAAAGCAGATACAGACGGCCGTCTTCGGCAAAAATCGCCGGGTCGCGAAGCTGGTTCACTTGGCCATAGGCGGTGCTGCGCACCGATGGCACGAGCGGCGCGTCGGCCCCCTCCCACGAACGTTCCGGGCGCAGAACCTCGACCGGCGCGCTGTCCCGCCAGTTCCGCCAATCGCCGCTGAGCGCGATCCGGCTCAACAGGATGCGTTCGGGGATGTCGCCGACCTGCGTCCAAAACACCCACAGCTCGCCGCCGCGCTTGAGCACCGCCGAATGGCGCATCCGCGGGTTGAACAGCGTCGGTCCCGGTTCAAACCCGTCAAAGCCGTCCGCGGAGCGGTAGAATTGACCCGGCATCGCCAGCACGTAGGTCATCCCGTCGTGCCTGAAGGCGCGCATATAAGAGCGTCCGAGCCCCTGCGGTTCGGCCACAAAGTCGATGCCGTTTTTCGAGGTGGCGACCCGCGAGACCTGGGTGCCGACATCGTCAAGACCATGGAAATACATGACGATCCGCCGCCCGGGGTGATCGACATGGACGTCGGGCGAGGCGATGTGCGGGGTGGTGATTTCGGACAACAGGTCGTGTGACATCGCCGCGCCATCGGCCTTCCAGCGGGCTTCGAACCGGGCCAGTTGTTCCGGGCTGACCCGCGGCGGCGCGACGAGAAAACCGGATTGTTCGAGGCGCAGGCTCCCCGGGGGATGGATCATCCAGGGTCCGGTCAGCCGATCGGCATAGGCAAGGCGGATATAGCGCCCTTTGTGGTCGGCGAAATAGAGGTAATAGCGACCAAGCGGGTTGTCGATCCACTCAGGCACCCGGATCAATGACGGCCCCTGAATATTGACGCCGATGCTCGGGTGCAAATCCGGTGAAATGATCGGTCTGTCGATCAGCCGCTCGACACGCACGAATGCTCTCCCCTGCCCGCTTATCCCCTCGGTGCCGACGCCGCCCATGCAAAAGACATAACAAATACCGAATATGACACTATGGAACTTCTCGAGATTATCTTTGATCCATTCCGCGGAATAAGCACGCCTTGATCATACCGTCGCGCTTGCGCCCAAAATCACGGTGGCTTGCGACGAGAGCACGCCGCCATTGCCATGGGCGATCGCGGTCTCGCATTTCGCCACCTGACGCTCGCCGCACTCGCCGCGCAGCTGGCGGGTCGCCTCGATCAGCAGAAACAGCCCGTACATGCCGGGGTGGCAATAGGAAAGGCCGCCGCCATTGGTGTTGACCGGCAGCACCCCGCCCGGCGCGATCCGCCCATTCTCGACAAAGGCGCCGCCCTCGCCCTTTTGGCAAAAGCCGAGGTCTTCCAGAAACAGGATCGTGTTGATCGTGAACGCATCATAGAGTTCAAGGACGTCGATATCGGCCGGCTCCAGTTTCGCCATCTCATAGGCCTGCCGGCCCGACGCCAAGGCGCCGGTAACCGTTAGATCGGGCATGCTCGAAATGTTGGCATGGGTGATCGCCTGACCGCAGCCCAGCACATAGGCCGGTGGTTTCTTCAGCGAACGCGCGCGCTCGGCGGTGGTCATGATCACCGCACCGCCGCCATCCGTCACCAGGCAGATGTCACGCACCGTGAACGGGTACCTGATCATCCGCGCCGCCAGCACCTCGGGGATGGTCAGCGGCTTTTTCTCCCACGCGACCGGGTTTTTGAGCGCCCATTGCCGCGCCGCGACCGCGACCGCCGCCAATTGCTCGCGGGTCGTGCCGAATTGGTGCATATGGCGGGAGGCGGCAAGCGCATAGGCGGTCGATGGCAAGAACGGCCGGAACGGCGTCTCGTAGGGATTGTATTCGCGCACCGAGGCGTGGCGGCGGCCGATCGTGCGCTGGGTCGAGCCATAGGCGATGACCGCGACCTTGCACAGCCCGAGCTGCAGCGCCGCCTGGGCGTGCGCCACATGAAACATGAAAGACGAGCCGCCCAGGATCGTCGTGTCGATAAACGCGGGCGATATGCCAAGGTACTCGGCAAGGCTCAATCCCGAGGTCCGCGCCTGGGCGGTGGCGCAAATCAGCCCGTCGATATCCTTAAGCGCCAGCCCGCAATCGTCGAGCGCGCGGCGCACGCCTTGGGCCATCAAGTCGATCGCACTCATCTCGGCGGCGACCGCGCCCAGATCGCTTTCGGCCACCCCGACGATCGCGGCCGAGCCGCGCACCAGCCCGTTCATCACGCACCCTCCTCGAGCGGGGTAAATACCGGGTAGGGCGGCTCGTCGCCGCCCGGCCGATGGAGACGGAATTTGACCCGCATGCCGATCTTGACCGCCTCGGGAGCGACATCCTCGACCCGGCTCATCAGCCGGAAGCCTTCATCCATGTCGATCATCGCGACATTATACGGGGCGCCGTCGCGCGGATGGGTGACGGTGGTCGCATAGACGGTGCCGAGGCCGGCGCTCACGCGCCATTCCAGCCGGTCGCTGCCGGTGAACGGGCAGATCACGCGCGGATAGAACACCGCGCGGCCGGCCGTCGGGCTCCACTGATAGGCGAGTTCGCCCCGGTCGAGATATTGCTGATAGATCGTCAGCGGCGATGTGTCGACCCGCTCCATGCTATCCTTCCTCGTCGGTCCCATGCCCGCTGCGCGGTTGCTCGCGGCATTTTGTCTGCGCAACCAGGCAATTGCCAACCCGCGAAATCGCCGCTTGACCGCGCCCGGCCGCTACCCTAGTGCGGGCGCCGAACAACAGCCGGGAACCGGGGCATCGCAAACGAACAGGAGACCGAACCATGAAGCTCTATCATTTCCCCTCGCCCAACCCGCAAAAAGTCACTTTTGCCCTCAACGAGCTGGGGCTCGATTGCGAATTGGCGCCGGTCGATCTCGCCAAGGGCGAGCACAGGCAGCCGGATTTTCTGGCGATCAATCCCGCCGGGCGGGTGCCGGTCCTGGTCGACGGGGCGCTGACATTAACCGAATCCCATGCAATCCTCGCCTATCTCGGCGACCGGGCCGGCCGCCTGTGGCCGACGACGGCGGCCGGGCGCGCGCTGGCACTGCAATGGCTGTTCTATCTGGCGCAGCACATCATGCCGGCGGCGGGCCAGGTGGCGTTGCCGCTGCGCGCCAAGGTCAGCGGGGTTGCCGCCGATGAGGCCGCCGTCAACCAGGGTCGGCAAGCCTTCGCCGCGGCGCTGCCGCTCGTCGAGGCCAATCTGGCGGCAAACCGGTGGCTGACGGGCGACGCGTTCAGCCTCGTCGACTGCGCCTATGGCCCGATCCTCAATGTTGCCGATAGAGCCGGGTTCAGCTTTGCCGAATTTCCGCAGACCGGCAGCTATCTGGAACGGCTGCGCGCGCGCCCGGCATGGCAGCAGACGCCGAAGCTGCCGTTTCTGTGAGCGGGTGACGATACCCGGTGCGATGGCTCGGCGACGACGCTGGTCGCCCTAGGCGAGCGAGATCAATGCGCCGATCAGGTCGGCCGGCCATACCAGACTGACCGGCGCGCTGCTCAGCGCGCGGCCAAAAGACGGATCGCCCTGGGCAAAGTTGAACGCCAGATGGTGGCTGAAATGAGCAAGCACGCCGGCGACATACAGCCCGGCCGCCAGCTTCCAGACGAGCCGTCGCTGTTGCGGTTTCTTTCTCTGGGCCGTAGCAAAGGAAAAGACTCGGCGTCCGTATTTTGGCAATCTCGGTGGTCCGATCATGATCCCGCCTGGGTATTAACAATGTTACGGCAATGCTGCGCGGTCCCCGCCTGCGCCCCGCCAACGATCGCGCCACGTCCGCAGGCATAACGGGCGCTGTGGGTTGAGGATACTCTGGGTCGGTGCCGCCTTCACCAGCCGATGTTGCCAAACCCCGGAAAGGATTGTCGCGCCGCCCGCCGGCGCGGTCCGATAACGCTGCACCGGCGCTCAGACAAAAAGGGCGAGCAACCCGGCGATTGCCAGCAGGCCGATCGCGAAACGGGTGAACGCCGCCGCGCCGAGCCGGTCGCCGAGCGGCCGTCCGACCAGCCCGCCGAAGAGCGCGAAGGGCAGCATTGCCGCGGCCATCACCCAGGTCTGTTCCGGGACCCCGACGGTCGCGGCGTGCGCCGCCAAGGTGGCGCTGTAGACAAGCGCGAAAAACGCCAACAACGTAGCCCGAATCAGCTGCGAGGCGGCCCCGGCCAGCAACAGATAAATCAACACCGGCGGTCCCGCCATGCCGACCAGCGCGGTGGCGGCGCCCGAGACGATCCCGGCGGTGAGGTCGCGGCCCCGGCTCGCCACGATCGGCGCCGGCCCGCTCCTCCGCCATTGCTGACGCGCGAGCAGGAGCGCAAAGCCGAGCACAGTCATGCCGGCGGCAATCCGCAGCTGATGCGGATCGCCATAGCGGAACGCGACGAGGCCAAGCGGCATGCCGAACCCGCTGCCGAGCAGCAGCCGCATCAACAACGCCGGGGCAATCGCATGCCGGAGCCGCGGCAGAACCGCCAGTGACAACGCCGTCGCGATAATGATGACGAGATGCACCGCCACCGCCGGCGCCACCAACATCAAGTAAAGCGGCGTGGCGACGACCGCAAACCCGAAGCCGCCGGCCGCCTGCAGGACGGCCGCGCCAAAGGTCGTCGCCGCCAGCCCGACCCAGCCGAGAGCGCCCACCCCGGCGGCCGCTCAGGGCGTCTTGTGCGCCGCCGCGTGCCGCGGGGGCGGCGGCCCCTCGTCCCGCGGCAAGAAGGAGCCGGCCACCGTCTCGACCCGGTAGCCACAGCAGAAGCGCGCGACAAAGGCGTGGGCGAAGGCCGTGTCTGCAAAATAGAAGGCGATCGCATCGTTGACGATCCCGGTCGTTCCGGCCGGCGCCGAGGCCCAATTGTCGGCGCCGCAGGTCTCGTCGAGCCAAGCGTGCATCAGCGCCAATTGCCGGCCGAGCCCCGCCGGCGGGACCGCGATGCGCACCCGCACCGGGAACCGGCGCTCGGCTTCGCGCTGGACGAGACGGGAGGCGCGGGTCACGCGACACCTCATTGTTCGTGGTTTGTTTCAACGAAAATTATCACCGCCGCAACGCCGCTGTCGAGACCGCCGGTGCGCGGGTCCGGGTGTATGATCGCGCGCGGCCGCGTTCGGTGAGCATGGCGACAGGGAGCCAGCGCCGCAAGCCGCGGGATCACGTGCCCCGCGCCCCCGTCGCCATGGATAGCCGCCGGGACTAACACCCCGGCGCCGTACGGGCGGGGTCAGACGCGACAGCCCCGCCCATCGCCGCCCTGCCAACGCGCCCCCGTGTTGTTTTGTCGCTGCCGCAACCCGCCGGAAACCCCGCGCCCCGGTCAAATTGCCGCGCTTTGCGCCGGAACCGGGTGCCGGTACGGGAGTTGCCCCCGTACAAGCGGCGTCCGGGGAGCAGCAGATGGCAGCAGAAATCACCACCGATCAGTACCATCAGCAAATCGGCTTTTTGCGACGCTGGCTGCTCGCCACGAACCACAAGGATATCGGCAGCCTCTATCTGATTTTTGCGGTCTGCGCCGGCCTGATCGGCGGCGCGTTTTCCATTTTGATGCGCGTCAACCTGATGCAGCCGGGGGCGTTGCTGTTCCACAATGACCATCAGCTTTACAACGTGATCGTGACCTTGCACGGCCTCACCATGATCTTTTTCGTGGTGATGCCGGCGCTGATCGGCGGCTTTGGCAACTGGTTTGTGCCGCTGCTGATCGGCGCCCCCGACATGGCCTTTCCGCGCATGAACAATTTGAGCTTTTGGCTGCTGGTGCCGGCCTTTGCCTTGTTGCTGGGCTCGGCCGTCGTCGGCCAGGGCGCGGGCACCGGATGGACCCTCTATCCGCCGCTGTCGGCGAGCGGCCAGCCCGGGCCATCGGTCGATATGGTAATCTTTGCGCTGCACCTGGCCGGGGTCTCGTCGATCATGGGGGCGATCAACTTCATCACCACGATCCTCAACATGCGCGCGCCGGGCATGACGCTGCACAAAATGCCGCTGTTTGTGTGGACCATGCTGGTGACCGCCTTCATGCTGCTGCTGGCCATCCCGGTCCTCGCCGGCGCGCTGACGATGCTGCTGACCGACCGCAATTTTGGCACGACCTTTTTCAGCCCGGCCGGCGGCGGCGACCCGATCCTGTTCTTGCACCTCTTCTGGTTCTTCGGTCATCCCGAAGTCTATATCATGATCCTGCCGGCCTTCGGGATTATCAGCCAGGTGGTCTCAACCTTCGCACGCAAGCCGATTTTCGGCTATTTGGGTATGGTTTATGCGACGGTTTCGATCGGGGTGATCAGCTTTCTGGTCTGGGCCCATCACATGTTCACCAGCGGCATCGGCGTCGACAGCCGCGCTTTCTTTAGCCTGTCGACGATGGTCATTGCGGTGCCGACCGGCATCAAGATCTTCTCGTGGATCGCGACGATGTGGGGCGGCGCTCTGACCTTCGAAACGCCGATGCTGTTTGCGATGGGCTTCATTTTTCTGTTTACGATCGGCGGCGTCACCGGCATCGTGCTGGCCAACGTGCCCACCGATTTTGTTTTACATAACACCTATTATGTCGTCGCCCATTTTCATTATGTGCTGTCCCTAGGATCGGTATTTGGCATTTTTGCAGGATTTTACTATTGGTTTGGCAAGATCTGCGGTCGACAATACAACGAGACATTGGGCAAGATCCATTTCTGGACCACCTTTATCGGCGTGAACCTGACCTTCTTTCCGATGCATTTCCTCGGGTTGGCGGGAATGCCGCGGCGTATTGTCGATTACCCGCAGGCTTTTGCCGGTTGGAACTTTGTCGCCTCGATCGGCGCCTATATCGGTTTCGCCTCGACCTTGCTCTTTGTCTTTGTGATCTTCCATACGCTGTTGGCCGGACGCCGCGCCGGGGCCAATCCGTGGGGCGAAGGGGCGACGACCCTGGAATGGCAGCTGCCGTCGCCGCCCCCCTTTCACAGCTACGAGGAGATCCCGGTGGTCAGCTGAGCGCTCCCGTCGCCGCTTACGGCATCGCCGAACCCGACCATCGCCGCCGGCGGCGGGGAGATCATCGCAACCAAACGCGCGTTTGGTTCTTGGCTTGACGGCGACGCCGCTCGCGGTCTATCAGCAAGGCCGGTGCGCGGCGGCATAGCGACGCCCGCCGGAGTGGAGGACGGCGATGAAATTGATGTGGTTTCACCTGATGCCCTACACCGAATTGCCGGACGATTTTCGCGACAAGCACCCCTCGGTGTGGGTTGACATCCATTCCTCGCTGTTTG
>JAJPIH010000194.1 GCA_021324875.1 Alphaproteobacteria bacterium | reverse complement strand
CCGGGCCGGTTATCTCTTCAACACCACGATCGCCGGCATCGAGGAAGCCGATCTGTGCCTGCTGATCGGCACCAACCCGCGCTGGGAGGCGCCGCTCGTCAATGCGCGCTTGCGCAAGCGGCATTTGCGCGGCGGGTTCGAGGTGGCGGCGATCGGGCCGCACCTCGATCTGACCTTTCCGGTCGAGATGCTCGGCGAGGGCGGCGGCGTGCTGGCCGCGCTGGCCGAAGGCCGCCACCCGTGGAGCGCCAAACTGGCGGCCGCCAAGCGGCCGATGCTGGTGCTCGGGCAGGGGGCGCTTGCGCGCCGCGACGGCGCTCAGCTGTTGGCCGCCGCCCGCGCGCTTGCCGAGCGCCATGGCCTGGTCCGCGACGACTGGAACGGCTTCAACGTGCTGCACTGCGCCGCCGCCCGGGTCGGCGGACTTGAATTGGGCTTTGTGCCGGGGCCGGGCGGGCTCGACGTTGCCGGGATCGTCGAGGGCTGCCGGTCGGGCCGGATCGAATTTCTCTATCTGCTCGGCGCCGACGAGATCGACACCGAGGATCTCGGTTCGGCCTTTGTCGTCTATCAGGGGCATCACGGCGATCGCGGCGCCGCCTGCGCCGATGTGATCCTGCCGGGCGCGGCTTATACCGAAAAGGACGGTCTTTACGTCAACACCGAGGGGCGGGTGCAGGCGACGCGGCGCGCCGTGTTTCCGCCGGGCGAGGCGCGCGAAGACTGGAAGATCATCCGCGCCCTGTCGGCCGCGGTCGGCCGCCCGCTCGCCTATGACAGCCTCGCCGAGCTGCGCCGGCGATTATACGCGGCCCATCCGATCCTGGCGGCGACCGACCAGGTCACGGCTGCCGCGTGGGGCCGGTTTGGCCGGGCCGGGCCGATCGATCCGGGACCGTTTACCTATCCGATCACCGATTTCTATCGCACCGACCCGATCAGCCGGGCAAGCCCGACAATGGCCGAGTGCGCCGAGATTTTGCTTGCCCATCACGGCGAATTGCCGCCGCGGACGGGGACCCATGGCTAGTTTCTGGCAGGGTTACGCCGGGGTGACGCTGATCACCATTGGCGAAGCGCTGGCGGTGATTGTGCCGGTGCTGATTGCCGTCGCCTATCTGACCTATTTCGAGCGCAAGGTGCTGGCCTTCTCGCAGCTGCGCAAGGGGCCCAATGTCGTCGGCCCGTTCGGCCTGCTGCAGCCTTTTGCCGACGGCCTCAAGCTGTTGCTCAAGGAAACGGTGGTCCCGAGCGGCGCCAATCGGCTGGTGTTTATCGCCGCGCCGGTGGTGACGTTCACGCTCGCCCTGGTGGCCTGGGCGGTGATCCCGTTCGACGCCGGTGTGGTCGTCGCCAATATCAATGTCGGGATCCTCTATCTGTTTGCGATCAGCTCGCTCGGCGTCTACGGCATCATCCTGGCGGGCTGGGCGTCAAATTCGCGCTATGCGTTTTTGGGGGCGCTGCGCTCGGCGGCGCAAATGGTGTCTTACGAGGTCGCGATCGGATTTGTGCTGGTCACGGTGCTGCTCTGCGCCGGGTCGCTGAACCTCGGCCGGATCGTCGAGGCGCAGCGCCATGTCTGGTTTGTCGTGCCGCTGTTGCCGATGGCGGTGATTTTCTTCATCTCCGGCCTCCGAAACCAATCGCGCCCCGTTCGACATCGTCGAAGGCGAGAGCGAATTGGTGGCGGGTTATTTTGTCGAATATTCCGCCATGGCGTTCGCCCTCTTTTATCTCGGCGAATACGCCAACATGATCCTGATCAGCGCGATGACCAGCGTCCTGTTTCTCGGCGGCTGGCTGGCGCCGTTCGGCGTGCCGCCCTTCACCTGGGTGCCGGGATGGATCTGGTTTTTCGCCAAGATCGCGTTTTGCCTGTTCGTGTTTTTGTGGGTGCGCGCGACCTTTCCGCGGTTCCGCTATGATCAGCTGATGCGGCTCGGCTGGAAGGTGTTCTTGCCGGTCTCGTTGGCTTATCTGGTATTGACCGGCGGTGTGCTGGTTGCAACCGGCTGGGTGCCGGCCGGCTAGCCCGGGAATGAGAAGGAGGAGAAGGGCCGATGGCGCTGACCGTGCGCAGCGTTTTGCTGAGCGAACTGCTCTCGGGCCTGGCCCTGACCCTGCGCTACATGTTCAAGCGGGCGGTGACGGTCAACTATCCCTATGAAAAAGGCCCGCTATCGCCACGCTTTCGCGGCGAGCATGCGTTGCGCCGCTACCCCAATGGCGAGGAGCGCTGCATCGCCTGCAAATTGTGCGAAGCGATCTGCCCGGCGCTGGCGATCACGATCGAGGCCGAACCGCGCGCCGACGGCAGCCGGCGCACGACCCGCTATGACATCGACATGACCAAATGCATTTATTGCGGCTATTGCCAGGAGGCCTGTCCGGTCGACGCGATTGTCGAGGGGCCCAATTTTGAATTCGCCACCGAGACCCGCGAAGAGCTGTTCTACGACAAGCAGAAACTGCTCGACAACGGCGACCGCTGGGAGGCGGAAATCGCCAAGAACCTGGCGCTCGAAGCGCCCTACCACTGATGCCGATGGCTGGCGATCCGGTGATGCCGGGCAACCTGCGGCGCGCCCCCCTGGTCCGCGCCCTCCTGGTTCGCGCCCCCCTGGTTCGCGCCCCCCTGGTTCGCGCCCCCCTGGTTCGCGCCGGGGTTGGCGCCGCAGCGGGTGAATGCCGATGATCCTGCACGCGATCCTATTTTATGTCTTTGCCGTGGCCGCGGTGGGCGCCGGCGCGATGGTCGTCGCGGCGCGCAACCCGGTGCATTCGGTGCTCTTCCTGATCCTCGCTTTTTTCAACACCGCGGCGCTGTTCGTGCTGATCGGCGCCGAGTTTTTGGCGATGATCCTGGTCATCGTCTATGTCGGCGCGGTCGCGGTCCTGTTCTTGTTTGTCGTCATGATGCTCGACATCGACTTTGCCGAGTTGCGCAGCGGTTTTGTCCGCTATCTGCCGATCGGCGCCTTGGTCGGTCTCGTCCTGTTGGCCGAACTGGTGCTGATCTCGGTCAGCTGGGCGCTGGGGCCGACCGGCTCGGTTGTCGCGGCGGCCACACCGAGTGGCGCGGTGGTCGACAATACCCGCGCGCTCGGCGAGATCCTCTATACCCGCTACCTGTTCGCGTTTCAGATGGCCGGTCTGATCCTGCTCGTGGCGATGATCGGCGCGATCGTGCTGACCTTGCGCCACCGCGCCGATGTCCGCCGGCAATCGATCGCCGCCCAGCTGGCGCGGACCCGGGCGCAATCGGTCGAAGTGGTCAAGGTCCCGCTGGGCGAGCATGTGTGATGGTGATCGGGCTGGCTCATTACCTGACTGTCGCAGCGATCCTGTTCACGCTCGGGATCTTCGGCATCTTTCTTAATCGCAAGAACGTCATCATCATCCTGATGTCGATCGAGCTGATGCTGCTTGCGGTCAACATCAATCTGGTGGCGTTTTCGGTGTTCCGCAGCAACCTGATCGGCCAGGCCTTCGCGATGTTCGTGTTGACCGTGGCGGCGGCCGAAGCGGCGATCGGGCTGGCTATTCTCGTTGTCTATTTCCGCAACCGCGGCTCGATCGGGGTCGAAGACATCAACATGATGAAGGGCTGACCGGCTGACCCGACCGGCGTCGGGGGCCGCTTGTCGTCGCGCCACCGGCATCCGGGCGGGGTGCTACGGCCGCGGGCCTAGCCGGCGGCAGGTCGGTCGGACCGTCTCGAACGGAGATTTGCGTGGCACTCGCCGTCGTGTTTTTGCCGCTCGCTGCCGCTATCATCGCCGGCTTTTTCGGCCGCGCGATCGGCGATCGCGGGGCGCAACTGGTCACCTGCGGCGCCTTGCTGATCGCGGCCGCACTCGGCGTCCTGCTGTTCCGCGACATCCTCGCTTTGAGCCAGCCGCAAATCATCCCGCTGTTCACATGGATCATTTCCGGCGGGGTCGATGTCGAATGGTCGATCCGCCTCGACACGTTGAGCGGGGTGATGATCGTCGTCGTGACCGTCGTGTCGTCGATGGTGCATGTCTATTCGATCGGGTACATGGCCGAGGACCGGTCGATCCCGCGATTCATGGCCTATTTGAGCCTGTTTACCTTTTTCATGCTGGCGTTGGTGACGTCCAACAATTTTGTCCAGCTGTTTTTCGGTTGGGAGGGCGTCGGTCTGATGTCCTACCTCTTGATCGGCTTCTGGTATGACCGGCCAGCGGCCAACGCCGCCGCGATCAAGGCCTTTATTGTCAACCGCATCGGCGATTTCGGCTTTTCCCTCGGCATCTTCACGGTATTCGTGATCTTCGGCACCCTCGGTTTCCCGGAGGTGTTCGCCGCCGCCCCGAAGGCGGTCCACACAACCGTCAATTTTCTCGGCTGGCGGGTCGATTCGCTCAGTCTGGCGTGCGTGCTGCTGTTCGTCGGCGCGATGGGAAAATCGGCGCAGCTCCCGCTCCACACTTGGCTGCCCGATGCGATGGAGGGGCCGACCCCGGTTTCGGCGCTGATCCACGCCGCGACGATGGTCACCGCCGGCGTATTCATGGTCGCGCGGCTGTCGCCGCTATTCGAATACGCGCCGACCGCACTTGTCGTTGTCGGCGTGATCGGCGCCACCACCGCGATCTTCGCCGCCAGCGTCGGCATGGCGCAAAACGACATCAAGCGCGTCGTCGCCTATTCGACCTGCAGCCAGCTCGGCTATATGTTCACCGCGGCCGGTGTCTCAGCCTATTCCGCCGGCATCTTTCACCTGTTTACGCATGCCTTCTTCAAGGGCCTGCTGTTTTTGTGCTGCGGCTCGGTCATCCATGCGATGGGCGGCGAGCAGGACATGCGCCGCATGGGCGGGCTGTGGCGCAAGACCCCGGTCACCTATGTGACGATGTGGATCGGGGCGCTGTCCTTGTCGGGCATTCCGCCGCTCTCCGGCTATTGGTCGAAAGACACGATCCTCGATGCCGCCTGGGCCTCGGGCTCCGCGGTCGGGCGCTATGGCTGGGTGCTGGGCACGGCCGCCGCGTTCATGACCGCGTTCTATATCGCCCGGGTCATGTTCATCACCTTTCACGGCAAGCCGCGCGCCGATCACGAGACGATGCATCATGCCCATGAGAGCGCGTGGGTCATGCTCGTGCCGCTCGTCGTGCTGGCGATCGGGGCGGCGGTTTTGGGGGCGTTGCTGGCCGGGGATTTTGTCGGCGCCGGGCGGGTCGAATTCTGGAAAAGTGCGATCCTGGTGCTGCCCGGCCACGATGCGCTGGCCCAGGCCGAAAGCATTCCTGCGATCATCCGCTGGCTGCCGCTTGTCTGCGGTCTCGGCGGTCTCGGCACCGCCTGGGTATTCTATGTGCTGGCGCCGCAGATCCCACCGCTTTTGGCCCAGAATTGTCGCAGCATCTATCTCTTTTTGCTTAACAAATGGTATTTCGACGAGCTCTACGACCGGCTTTTCGTGGGCCCGGCGATGATCACCGGCGATGGTTTGTGGAAGCGCGGGGACCAGGCCTTGATCGACGGGTTGGGGCCGAACGGGGTGGCCGCGATGACGCGCGATCTGGCACGGCAGGCGAGCCGGCTGCAAAGCGGCTATCTGTACCACTATGCCTTTGTCATGCTGATCGGGCTCGTGGCGTTTGTGACTTGGTATCTGTTGCGCTCGGGCTGAGCGGGGGGAATGTCGCGTGAATCACTGGCCTCTGCTGTCGCTCGTTACGTTCCTGCCGCTGCTCGGCGCCTTTTTCATCATGATTGCGCGCGGCGAGGAGGCGGTCGTCGCGCAAAACGCCCGCTATATCGCGCTGTGGACCTCGCTGATCGTCTTTGCGCTGTCAATCGTCCTGTGGATCGAGTTTGATCCCAACACCGCCGCCTTTCAGTTTGTCGAGCGCGCCCGATGGATCACTTTGGGCGGCGTGACCATCTCTTACCACATGGGGATCAACGGCATCTCGCTCTTTTTCATTATTCTTTCTACGCTTCTGACCTTTCTCTCGATCCTTTCTAGCTGGGAGGTGATTCAAGTTCAAGTCAAGGAATACATGATCGCTTTCTTGATCCTTGAAACCTTGATGGTCGGCATATTCTGCGCCCTCGACTTTATTCTGTTTTATGTGTTTTTTGAAGGTGTGCTGATCCCGATGTTTATCATCATCGGTGTGTGGGGGG
>JAJPIH010000345.1 GCA_021324875.1 Alphaproteobacteria bacterium | reverse complement strand
TGCGACCCCGAGCCGCCGATGGGCTCGATCCTCTACATCCGCAAATGTCCGCCGCGCGGCGGCGACACCTTGTTCGCCAATATGTACGCCGCCTATGAGGCGCTATCCGATCGGATGAAGGCCTATCTCGAGGGTCTTACCGCCCGCCATGACGGCGAGCATTATCGCGGCCAATACGCCAATTACGGGATCAAGGACAAGGAGAGCTACCCCTTTGCCGACCATCCGGTGGTCCGCACCCACCCCGTGACCGGCCGCAAGGCACTCTATGTCAACGAGGGATTCACCCGCTACATCAACGGCGTACCGCGCGACGAGAGCACCGGCATTTTGCAATATCTCTACAAGCACATGGCGAACCCGCTGTTCCAATGCCGGTTTCGCTGGCAGGAAAACTCGATCGCGTTCTGGGACAATCGCTGCGTACAGCATCATGCGATGTGGGATTACTGGCCGCATACCCGCTCGGGCCACCGGGTCACGGTTAAGGGCGACCGGCCGTTCTAGACCGGCCCCTTACTCCGTGCGGTGATCGCGGGCGGGACCGGAGGGACGACAACAGCGCGACCCTCGGCGACCGCAAACATGGTTCGGCCGATGCGCCGGTTACTCTCGCATCAGCTGATGCTTGGCGTCTGCGGCGAAATGCTCCAGTTCAAACGCCACCCGAGCCGCGGTGATGGTCGGATCCCGGGCCCCGAGATCGGCCGCCACCTTGGCGATCACGGCCTTGTCGCCGCCCGGATCAAACTGGGCGTCGACCACCCGTTCGCAATAGCGCTCGGCGGCTTCGCCGAGCAACCCAAGGCGCTCGGCGGCCCACATCCCCAACAATCGGTTGCGGCGCGCTTTTGCCTTGAACTGAAACTCCTGGTCGTGCCGGAAGCGTGCTTCGAATTCCCGTTCGCGGTCGGCGAAACTGGACATCGGTCCCTCTTTTCCCGCACGGGGTTCGGGCTTTGGCCTACGCGCACCCCGTGCTTCCCTGCTATTACTTAAGCGGTGCGGCGAAACTGCGAAAGCCGAATGTGCACGCTCGTCATATTGCGACGTCCGGAGCATCGCTGGCCGGTGCTGATCGCCGCCAACCGCGACGAGATGATCGACCGGCCATGGCAGCCGCCGGGCCGGCATTGGGCCGACCGGCCGGAGGTGGTCGGCGGGCTCGACGTGCTGGCCGGCGGTTCGTGGCTCGGCGTCAACGACTGGGGGGTGACCGCGGCGGTGCTGAACCGCACCGGCTCACTTGGTCCCGCTCCCGGACGCCGCTCGCGCGGCGAACTCGTGCTCGAGGCGCTCGACCACGCCGACGCGCCTGAAGCCGCACTGGCTTTGTCGCATCTCGACCCCAACGCTTATCGCACCTTCAACCTGATTGTCGCCGACGAGCGGGATGCCTTTTGGTTGCGCCATGCCGATGGCCGCCGCATAGAAGTCCACCCCCTCAAGGAGGGCCTGTCGCTGATCGCGGCCGGCGATATCGACGATCTCGGGACGAGGCGGCTGCAGCTGGCGCTGCCGGCGTTCCGGGCGTGGCCGGTGCCCGATCCCGATGCCGGAGATTGGAGCGGATGGGAACAGCTCTTGAGCAGCGACAGCGCGCCGCGCGGCGAGCCGGTGGAGGCGGCAATGCGCTTTCGCACCGACGGCTACGGCACATCCTCGAGCGCGCTGATCGCATTGCCGACGCGCGCCGAGCCGGAGCTGAGGCCGAAATTCCGCTTTGCCTCGTGGCTGCCACAGCAGATGCCATGGCGAGATATCGATCTCGCCTGACCGGCCCGGTCAGCCCACGGCCCGAACCCCGCGATGCGGCGGGTTGGCCTGTCATATTGGCGCCGCGATGAAGGCGCGCATCCATATCCGGCTGAAGGCCGGCGTGCTCGACCCGCAAGGCAAAGCGATTGCAAACGCGCTCGCTTCGCTGGGGTTTGGCGGCGTCGGCGAGGTGCGGCAAGGCAAGCTCCTTGAGCTCGAGCTCAACGAGGCCGACCCCGCCCGGGCCCGCGACGCGATCGAGGCGATGTGCCGGCAGTTGCTGGCCAACCCGGTCACCGAAGATTACGAGATCGAACTCTTATGAGCATCAAAGCGGCGGTCGTGATCTTTCCCGGCTCGAACCGCGAGCAGGATGTGTGCATGGCGCTCAAGCGCGCGACCGGGAGCGCGCCGCTGCGGATCTGGCACCGCGACAGCGAATTGCCGCCAGTCGATCTGATCGTCCTGCCGGGCGGTTTTGCCTATGGCGACTATCTGCGCTGCGGAGCGATGGCGGCGCACTCGCCGATCATGCGCGAAGTGCGCAGCCGCGCCGAGCGCGGCACACCCGTGCTCGGCATCTGCAACGGTTTCCAGATCCTGACCGAGGCCGGCCTGCTGCCCGGCGCATTGCTGCCCAACCGGTCGCTGCGCTTCACCTGCCGCGAGGTTTATTTGCGGGTCGAGAACAACCAGACAATCTTTACCTGCGGCTATGAGGCCGGGCAGACGATCCGCGTGCCGGTTGCCCATCATGACGGCAATTACACGGCCGACGCCCAGACCCTCGAGCGCCTCGAAAAAGAGGGGCGGATCGCCTTCCGCTATTGCACAGCCGACGGTCGGCTCGACGACAATGCCAATTTCAACGGCTCGGCGCGCGGCATCGCCGGCATCTTCAATGACAGCCGGACGGTGCTGGGGCTGATGCCGCACCCCGAAAATGCGACCGATCCCGAGCTCGGCGGCACCGACGGCCAGGCGTTTTTTGCCGGCCTTACCGCCGCACTGGCCTAGATGCCGACGCAATACCGGTCGGCGGATCGTGCGAATTCAGCCGTCGCGCCGGAATTGGCGACGTCCCAAGCCTTTTCACACCGGCCGACCGCGTCTGCGCCCCAGGACCACCAGCCGCCACCGAGCGTCGCCCGGCGATGAGCGCCGCAACTAACCTCACCCCGGAACTTGCCGCCGAGATGGGCCTCTCGGCCGAGGAATTTGCACGCGTCTGCGCGATTCTCGGCCGCACCCCCAACCTCGCCGAACTCGGCATCTTCGCGGCCATGTGGAGCGAGCACTGCTCGTACAAATCCTCAAAGATCTGGCTCAAAACCCTGCCGAGCTCGGGGCCGCGCGTGATTTGCGGCCCGGGAGAGAATGCCGGCGTCGTCGACATCGACGACGGCGACGCCGTTGTCTTCAAGATCGAAAGTCACAACCACCCTTCCTTTATCGAGCCTTATCAAGGTGCTGCGACCGGGGTCGGCGGCATCTTGCGCGACGTATTCACAATGGGCGCCCGGCCGATCGCCCTCCTCGATTCGCTGCGCTTCGGCAGTCCCGGCCATCCCCGCACCCGCCATCTGCTGAGCGGGGTGGTCTCCGGCATCGGCGGCTATGGCAATTGCGTCGGAGTCCCGACCGTCGGCGGCGAATGCGAGTTTGACGCCGCCTATGACGGCAACATTCTGGTCAACGCCATGTGCGTCGGACTGGCCCGGGCCGACCGCATCTTTTACTCGGCGGCGGCGGGTCCCGGGAACGCCGTCGTCTATGTCGGAGCCAAGACCGGACGCGACGGCATTCATGGCGCGACAATGGCCTCGGCCGAATTTGCCGCCGATGCCGGCGAAAAGCGCCCGACCGTGCAAGTCGGCGATCCGTTCACCGAGAAATTGCTGATCGAGGCTTGCCTCGAGCTGATGCAAACCGACGCGATTGTCGCCATCCAGGACATGGGGGCGGCCGGGCTCACCTCATCGGCGGTCGAGATGGCCGGCAAGGCCGGGCTCGGCATCGAGCTCGATCTCGACCGGGTGCCGGTACGCGAGACCGGCATGAGCGCTTATGAAATCATGCTCAGCGAGAGCCAGGAGCGGATGCTGATCGTGCTGCGCCCCGAG
>JAJPIH010000078.1 GCA_021324875.1 Alphaproteobacteria bacterium | reverse complement strand
TTGCCTCGGCCCGTCTCGGGCTCGGCTGAACTCGCCGCGGCCGGCAACCCCAGGTCGGGCTTTTCGTGCGGTGAAGGCGGCGCCCGCGCCAAGGGTCACGCCGAGCAGAATGTTGACGATCAAGGACGGCGGCGTACCCGAGCTTTCGGGTTCGAGACCGACCCGATCGCTCGTGATATCCGCGGCGTGGCGGGCGAACCAGACACGCGGGGCCGAGGCGCGCGCCCCGTCCGTCCGGCGCTGGTGCCTCTGCCTGTGCGATCAGACATAACATTGGTTATATAATTGGAAATATATTGAGGCATTTGACAGCGTAATCCTCGATCAACAATTGCGGATCGAGCCGCTTGCCCGTTGGCGTTGCGTTTTCTGCTCAACTCTCGGTAATAAAAAATTCGAGTTCGGCCATCGGGTCCTGAGTGTTTGTGATCGGAAGATGCGCTTTGGTCCGTGCAACCGGCGGCGCCGGCCGTGGCGTTATCGACATCGCCGCGGGCCGCGGCGCGATTGCGTTTTTTGGGGATCGGCGGCGCCGGGCGACCGTTATTTCTGCCGCTTCGGCCGGCCTTGGCGATCGCGCGGGCGAGGGTTGCGCCGCCTGCGCGGGACCAAATTGCGGTTCGCCGCCGCTGCCGACCAAAACCGTGTGATCGGACCGCGGAGCGGGGCGCTGGCGCATCTTTCGCGGCGTGCCCTGTTTGGCTGGGCCGCGGCGATCCTGTTGGCCAACCAACTGGCTTACGCCGTCAAGGACAGCTCCCTCGCCAGCCCGACCGAGCTGGTCACCGGCCTCGTCGCGGTCGGCACATTTCAATATCTCGCCTGGTTCGTCATATTCCGCCTTGTCCTCCGCAGTCGCCCGGCCGCCGCATCGCGCTCCGATTGGCTGGTTGCGGCGACCGTCTCATTGCTGGTTTTCGTTCCGACCGAGCGGATCATCTGGGTCGCGGCCACGGCCGCCGGGATGCAGATGCTGCTCTACAATCGCGGCGACCGCCGGCTGCGCGCCGCCGGGGTGGTCCTGATCGCCCTGGCGACGCAGGAGTTGTGGGGGCATCTGTTATTCGAGCTGGTCGCCTCGCCGGTGCTGCGCCTCGAGGCTGGCGCAGTGGGACGCCTGCTCCGCACCGTGAGGCCCGGGACGGCATGGCACGACAACATCGTCACCGCAGCCGATGGCGACGGCATTGTCATTCAGCCTTATTGTTCATCCTTTCACAATCTGTCGCTCGCCCTGCCGTGCTGGCTGACGATTTTTCATTTAAGAGGCGACGGCGAGGCCATGCACTGGCGCGCCGCGGTATGGGGGGCGGCTATTGCCGCGGCGATGATCGTCTTGAATATCGCCCGCCTCGCCGCGATGGCGGTCAGCAACCATAGTTACCTCTATTGGCACAACGGTGCTGGCGCCCAGATTTTTGCCGTCGGGGCGTCGCTGCTGGTCTTGCTGCTGTGCCTTCACACGCCGGGGCGGCGGGTCTCGGCATGAAGGCGAGGGCCGCTCATCTGTTCTTCGCAGCGCTCCTTCTGGGTTCGGTGATCGCCAACCGCCGCGCCGGCGAAACACCGCCCGACGAAGCGCGGCTGACCGCGGCCGTCATCGCTGTAGCCGAGGCGCATGGTTTTGCGTTGCGCCAGCCGGTCACGCTCGCCAATGGCGCGTTTGCCGCGCTTGCTTTTGCCGGCAAGGGCTGTGCCGAGCCCATTGCGGTCGCCTTGCTGCCGGTCGCCTTTGATGACGCGCCGTTGTTGCGGGCGGCTGAACCCAAGGGGCGGCGGACGACCTATTTTTATTACGGCCGCCATTGGCATGAGCCGTCCCGCCCGGCGATATTTTGGGAGCGCAAACGAAACCGCGCGCTCGCCTTGTTCGGCCTGACCCCTTATTCCGGCGCCGAATTCCTGCTTGCGGTCGATGCGCCGCGCGCCTGCGGCGAGGTGGATGCGATCGACTGGCGCCCGGTATGGCGGCGCGATTTTCTCACGGCGCTGCCGGCGGTGTCGCCGAGGCTCGGCGGGCGCGCCAACTGAGCGCGTCCGGCGGGCCGCCCGGATCCGGGGGGCTGCCCCGGCGCGCGCCTCAGATATAGACGCCGCGCATCCCCCCCTCGGGATAGCGGGTGCCGGCCGCCGCACCGACCGGGATCGCATTGTCGATGCGTCCGATCTCCGCCGGCTCGAGCCGCACCGCGAGCGCACCGAGATTTTCTTCAAGCCGTGCGACGTGTTTGGTGCCGGGAATCGGGATCACATCGGGCCCTTGCGCCAACAGCCAGGCCAGCACCAATTGCGCCGGGGTGCAGCCCTTCTCGCGTGCGATCGTCTCGACGCGTTCGACGAGAGCCCGGTTTTTGGCAAAATTCTCGCCGGCAAAGCGCGGATGGCGGGCGCGGGTGTCGCCTTCGTCGAGACGGGCGAGATCGGGGACGACGCCGGCCAGCAGGCTGCGGCCAAGCGGCGCATAGGCGACAAAGGCGATCCCCAAATCGCGCGTCAGAGCGCGCGTCTCCATCGCCTCGGCGCGATAGAGCAGCGAGAATTCGCTTTGCACCGCGGCGATCGGGTGGACGGCATGGGCGCGGCGGATCCGCTCCGGACGCGCCTCGCACAAGCCCAAAAAGCGCACTTTTCCCTGTTCGACGAGGCGCGCCATGGCGCCGACCGTGTCCTCCACCGGCACCGCCGGATCGACGCGATGCTGGTAATAAAGGTCGATCTCATCGACGCCGAGCCGCTTCAAGCTCGCCTCGCAGGCGGCTCTGACATAGGCGGGGCTGCCATCGACGCCGTTGGCGCCGCCCGGCCGTCGGGTCTGGCCGAATTTTGTCGCGATCACCACCCCGGCGCGCCGGCCACGCAGCGCGCGGCCCAGCAGTTCTTCGTTCTGGCCCCAGCCATACATGTCGGAGCTGTCGAAATGGTCGATCCCAAGCTCGAGCGCCCGATGAATGAGGGCCATGCCGGCCGCGTCGTCGCTCTTGCCATAGACGCCCGACAACGACATGCAGCCAAGCCCGATCGCCGAGACTTCCGGCCCGTCTTTGCCGAGCCGCCGCCGCTGTGTAACCATCGTCATTGCTCTTCCTTTCGCCTGCTTTGCGCTCCGCGACCTGCGCCCCGGCGAAATCGCCGGCCGGCGTCGATCACGACATCACCCATTTCGCGGCCGCGATTTCCGCCCCCTCAGGTCCGGTGCACGGCGCGACCCCAAAATCGCGTGGAACTACCGGGGTGCCGCGACAGTTTCAAGAGAACGAGTATTACAACAGTCGAGTTGCACAATGTCTGCACGCGTCTTCGCCGTCGCCCTGAGCACGGCGCTCGCCGCAGCGCCCGCCCTCGCCCACGCCCAGTGGCACCATGGCTACCCGCACGGCTACTACCATGGCGGGGGCAACGGGGCCGCAGTCGGCGCCGCTATCGCCGGCGGGATCATCGGGCTGGGGCTCGGCGCCGCGATCGCATCCAATCCCTACAACTACTATTACGCGCCGCCGCCGCCGGTCTATTACGGCTATCCCTACAGTCCCTATTACGCGCCGCCGCCGGCCGTC
The DNA here is from genome assembly GCA_021324875.1 of Alphaproteobacteria bacterium. Classification (GTDB taxonomy): domain Bacteria; phylum Pseudomonadota; class Alphaproteobacteria; order ATCC43930; family CGMCC-115725; genus AP-15. The sequence continues at coordinate 8,137 of JAJPIH010000078.1, read as the reverse complement.
TATTACGGGTATTGACGCGGGTTATAGGCGCGCCTCGCTCGTTGAAGGAAGACCAACATGAAATCCGCAAATGCTCTCGCCGCGGCGGCGCTCGCCGCCGTCCTGGCTCTGCCGATCGCCGTGCACGCCCAGCCGGCATCAACACCGGCGCCCGGCACCGCCGCGGCCCCGCCCGCCCACGCAACCGCGACCCCGGGGCCGGCCTCGCCGCTGTCGCCGGCGCCGGCGGCCGGCGCCACCGCCGCCGAGCGTGTGGAGGCGCATATCCGCCAGCTGCACGACCAATTGCAGATCACCCCTGCCGCGAAGGTGCAATGGGATAAATTCGCCGCCGTGATGCGGGCCAATGCGCGGGCGATGGATCGTGATTTTGCCGAGCGCGAACAGAAATTCGCGACCATGAATGCGGTCGAGAATATGCGCTCCTACGAGCGTATCGCTGAGGCGCATGCCGACCATCTGCGCAAGCTGGTGCCGGCGTTTGCCGCGCTCTACGACGTCATGCCCGCGCAACAAAAGCGGCTGACCGATCAGGTGTTTCGCGAGAATGCGCAGGCGCGGGCGGCGGCCCACGCGCAAACCACCGGCAGCGACACCGGACACTAAACCGGAACCGGCCTGCCGGCTCCGCCCGCGTCGGCTCCTCAGGGTCGGCGCGGTCGGCTGCCGCCACGGCGGCGCCGCGCGCCCCGGCCGTGATCGCCTTGGGGTTGGGTCCGCGGCGACCGCTCGATGAATTTCCGCCGCGATCTCATTCAGCCGTCTGCGCCGGTCCGAGCTGATCCGAGAACCGCGCCGGGACGCTCCAAACCCTCTGGCGCCGATCGTTGTCGTGCGGTTCGTCGCCCTTTGCGCTGCCCCGTGCAATTTGTTTAATTACAATAACATTGCGCGCAATGAGATTTCGTCCGATTTTGTGCAATCTTCAACAGGGATTAAAGGCTCTCTTTGCGGGCCTGGTTAACCATAATCCAAAAGAGGCTGAGCGGCTTAACCTTTTTTAAAAGAATTCGCTTGCATGGTTTGCCAGCCTCGGTGAAACATCCAGCAGTTCGATCTTTCGAACTGACGAGAATATGACGGATTTGATAAGAACCTTAACCCGACCCGTCGGGCAGCGGCCGGCCACGTCCGCTGCACCGCCGCCGCGGTGGGAGCGCGTCGATCGCGCTCGCCTGCAAGACGGCGAATTGTGCTGAGCGATCCGGGCCTTGATGGCCGAAACCGAAGAGCCCAATCTCTTTCATGATCCGGTGTGGCTCGGCGGAACGGACGAACTCGGCGACCACCCCTCTCACCCCAGCGAGTTCTATCTCTGTTACGACGACGGCCGTCTGATCGGCTACGCGCCGCTCATTGGCGGGGTGAAGGATTTGCGCTTTGTCGTGGGCGAACTGGCCTTGCACCGGGTCTCATGGCGCAGTCTGACGCTGGTGCAAGACCTGGTCATTGCCGGCGGCCCCGAGTTGCGGCTCGGCCTGACCCGACAATTGCTCGATCTGCTGGCTGAGCGGTTGTGCCCGACCGACGGCATTTTTCTCGAAGGAGTGCCAACCGACAGCGCTTTGTACCGGTTGACGGCGCTTCCCGGCGCCATGCGCGATCTTCTTGCGATCGAGATCGGCCACGTGTTTCCGCACCATCGGCTAAAGCTCGCCCCGAGCTTTGCCGAGTTCGAGGCGCAATTGTCGGCAAGCTCACGGCAAAGTCAACGACGCCAACTCAGGAAGCTCTTAGAATATTTGGGGGGAGACTTTGACATCCGGTGTTTCACCGGTGACAGCGAAGTTGGACAATTCGTAGTCGATGCTCGCCGCGTATCCCAAAAAAGTTATCAATGGAGATTACTGGGGCTTGGCCTGCGGGACCCCGACAGCCTGAGTAAAACACTGACGCGCGCCGCGCGACACGGCTGGTTGCGTTGCTATATTCTGTATTGCCGGGGCGAACCGGCCGCCTTCATGCTTGGCTATCTTTATCATGGAACCTATCACTATATCGATGTCGGATATGATCCGGCCTGGGGGCAATGGGGGGTCGGCTCGATCCTGCAGCTGCAGGTCATCAGAGACCTGATCGAGGGGCCCGAACCCGCCGCGCTTTTTGATTTTTCGACCGGGCATGGCGAGCATAAGGCGCGTTTGGCCAACATTTCGCGGTCGGAAGCGAATTTGCTGCTGGTGCGTAATTGCGCGCGCAACGCGGCGATTGCCGCCGGCTATCGCCTGGCCATGGCGGTCGATCGCCAGGGCGGCCGGCTTTTGGACACACTCGGGATCAAGGCCCGGGTCAAACACTGGTTGCGCCGCGCCGCTTAGTGCTCAGATGCGGCCGGAGAATCGACCCGATCGTCATGTCCGGGCGTAACCCGGTCATCCACGAATTGCCGCGCAGGCCTTGCCCGTTCCATGGATGCCGGGATCAAGTCCGGGCATGACGCGCCGGTGGACACTGTTCACCACCTGAACGGGTCAGAGCCCTAGCAGAGCCGCAGGCCCGGCGGTCGCCCCGGTGGGAGGCTTCCGCGGTCGGTTAGGCGCTCGGCGCGCCGTCGGCGCCAGTGGCGCGGTAAACGACCCAGCTTTGATGATCGGCGACGGCCTCCCAGCCCGGGTCGGCGTCGAGGCACGCGCGGTGCCGCGGATCGACGTAAATCAGGTGATCCGCCGGACCCGCCGGACATCGTGTGCGTCGCATCCGCTGCACAACCTGGCGCAGGATCACTTCGTCGAATGGATTATAGAGGAAGAAGACGCAAGCGCTGTGCGGCGGTGCGAACCGCGCGGCGTCGCCTTCGACCACTTCGATCGCGCGGCAGCGTTGGTTTGGATTGGTGTAGATCGAAATGTTGCGGCGCGCGATCGCCGCCAACTGCGCCGAATATTCGACGCCGATGATTTTCGCGAATGGCTGGTCGGAGGCCATCAATAACGCCCGGCCCTTGCCGCACCCATAGTCGACAAAGGTGTAACGGTCAAAGGCGATATCGAGCGCGGCCAGATAATCCGCAAGTCGCGCAACCGGCTCATAGCGTACCGCATGGATCGCGGCCGCTTGCGGCAGGTCGAGTGTCGAGACGGGCCGCCGGGCCGCGGTCTCGACGCCAAATCGACGATCGAATTCGTCGATCTCGCCGCGCTGATGCCGGCGCCGCCGGCGCAACAGGTAGGCGAGGTTCTGCGGCACCAGCTGTAACAGCCCGAAAACGCCATGCAGGCGCAGCGCGCCGCGCAACCTGTGATACGGCCCACGGGCGCTCCTCAACAGCGGTCGCAACACGGGCACGATTGACTGCTCGGTCTTCTGCTATGGCGGCTCAATCCCTATCCCCGAAACCGGGGACAGTGTCTACTCTCTCGGGACTGATCTCTCGGCGGGTGAAAGGAGGGCGGCCGACCACGAATGCTTGGCCATCCGATAATCGGACACAATCACGGGCCGCCGCTCGACCCCGAGGCGGGTTGGCGGGGGTTCTGTTGGCGCAAGGCTTATGCCAAGGCCTGGAAAACGCCGCCACGCGAAATCGCCTTGGCGCGGCTGGCGCGCGCCGAGGCGTTGGGCATCAGCTACCACGACTATGCCGCCGTACTGCTCGACCGCGGCGTCCATCCTTGAGCAGACGCCGCGGTTTGACGCAAACCTCGCCGCGTTCCGCGCCGGCGCGCGGCGCTCGCAGGGCCGGGGCGGTCAGCGCGCCTTGGCCAGGTTCTGGGCGACGAAATCCCAGTTGATCAGGTGATCGAGAAAGGTCTGGACAAAATCAGGCCGGCGGTTCTGGTAGTCGAGATAATGGGCGTGCTCCCAGACATCGCAGGTCACCAGCGGGGTCTGGCCCTCGGCCAAAGGGGTGACCGCATTTGGCGTCGCGACGATTTTGAGCTGTCCGCCATCGGCAACCAGCCACGCCCAGCCGCTGCCGAACTGACCGACCGCGGCGGCCTTGAATTGCTCCTTGAACCGGTCGACACCGCCGCAATCGCGGGTGATCGCCGCCGCGAGGTCGCCGCTCGGAGCGCCGCCGCCCTGCGGTTTCATCGAATGCCAGAAAAAGGTGTGGTTCCAGACCTGCGCGGCGTTGTTGAACACGCCGGTTTTCGAACTGTCTCGGTGGGTTGCTTTGATGATCTCTTAGAGCGACTGCCGTTCAAACGGCTGATCCTTGATCAGGTTGTTGAGGTTCGTGACATAAGCCTGGTGATGCCGGCCGTGGTGGAAATCCATCGTCCGCTCGGAAATATGCGGCTCGAGCGCATTTTTCGGGTAGGGCAGAGGCGGCAATTCGAAAGCCATGACGACCATCCCGGGTTATGTGAACGCTGTGCGTGGTAAACTCCCGCTCCCCGGCAAACGCTCCATCACGGCGGAGGCGTCCTCGCCGGTTGCGGCACTGGTGCGACGCCACGACCGCGACCGGTTTCAGACGGCGCTGTTTGCCCCGGCCGCGCGCCGCGAGGCGCTGTTTGCGCTTTACGCCTTCAACTACGAGATTGCAAGGGTGCGGGAGCGCGTCCGCGAGCCGACCTTGGGGCGCATCCGGCTCGAATGGTGGCGCGAGACCATCGACCTTGCTTATCTCGGCGCCCCGGTCCGGCGCCATCCGGTGGCCGAAGCCCTGGTGATGGTGATCCGCGCTCAAAACCCGACGCGGGACCATTTCGAGCGGTTGATTGACGGCCGCGAAGCCGATCTCGACCACACGCCTTCAGCCACCCTCGCGGCGCTTGAGGACTATGCCGAGAGCACCTCGTCATGCGTCATCTATCTCGCGCTGGAACTGCTTGGCGTGCGCGATGACGAGCCGGCCCTGGCCGCGGCGCGCAACCTCGGGATCGCTTATGCGCTTGCCGGTCTGTTGCGCGCCCTGCCATGGCGCAGCGCCGCCGGGCGGCCGGTCATTCCCGTCGACATCGCCCGGCGTAGCGGCCTCGACCCCGATCTCCCGCCCTCACCGGCGAACCGTCCGGCCTTGCGTCGTGCGGTCGAGGAAATCGCCGCGGCGGCCCGGAACCGGCTTGCCGAAGCCCGTCGGCTCAGCCACCGGATTCCTGCGGCGGCGGCGCCGGCGCTGCTATCCGCGGTGATCGCCGAGCGCTCGCTGCGGCGGCTCGAGCAGGCCGGCTTTGATCCGTTCGCCCCGGGACTGCAAGAGCCCGATCCGCTGCAAATGTGGCGGCTGGCGCTCGCCGCACTGCGCGGCCGCTTCTGAGCCCGGGCCGCCATGCACCGCCGCGGGCCGGCGCGGCGAGACAATCTCAATAGCGCCGCAACAATCCGACCAGGCGGCCCTGAACCTGCACCCGGTCGGGCCCGAAAATGCGGGTCTCGTAGGTCTTGTTCGCGGGTTCGAGCGCGATCGAGGCGCCGCGCCGCCGCAAGCGTTTGACCGTGACCTCCTGTTCGTCGATCAAGGCCACGACGATGGCGCCGTTTTCGGCGGTATTGGCGCGCTCGATAATCACCGTGTCGCCGTCGAGAATCCCGGCTTCGACCATGCTGTCGCCCGCGACTTCAAGCGCGTAATGCTCGCCGCCGCGGCCGAGCAGGCTGGCCGGCACCCCCACCGAGGTGCTCTGATCGCGCAACGCCTCGATCGGGGTGCCGGCGGCGATGCGGCCGTAAAGCGGCAGCTCGACCGCTTCGACATCGGTCGAGACGGGGGCGCCGGGCAGCGCGGTGCGGAAATCGCCGTGAATGACGGTCGCCGAGAATTTGCCGCGATCCCCGGAGGGAATCGCACTGTCTTCGGGCAGCTTGATGACCTCCAAGGCGCGCGCCCGGTGCGGCATGCGGCGAATGAAGCCCCGCTCTTCGAGACCACTGATCAAACGATGAATACCGGATTTCGATTTCAACCGCAGGGCGTCCTTCATCTCGTCAAACGAGGGCGAGATGCCGGTGGTGTTTATCCGTTGATTAATAAACAGCAGCAGTTCGCGCTGTTTTGCAGTGAGCATGGCGGCCTCTTTCGCAGCAGCTGCGGAACGAATCCTAAACGTCGCCCAGTGTTCTACTTTGGTTCGCGCGCGCCGTCAAGTACTGCAAAAGGATTAAACCGACCGCCAATATGGCTCAGACCGGCAGCGCGCCGCGCGGGAAGCGGATCACCGGGACAAATTCGCCCGGCCGTGCCGGCGGCGCCTCGGGCGGGCGCACGATCAGACAGTCGGCCTCGGCCAGCAGCCGCATCATCGAGCTGTCCTGGGGTGCGAACGCAACGACCTCCTCGACGCCGTCGGCGCCGCGGCCCAGGCGGGCGCGGAGATAGTCTTGGCGGCGGTCATTGGCCGCCAGCGCCGCACCGAGCCGCACCCGGTCGCTCCCGGCCGGCGGCGCAACCACGCCAAGAAAGCGCTCGATCGCGGGCGTCAGGAACAGCATCGCACAGACAAAACTCGACACCGGGTTGCCCGGCAGACCGATCAACGGCGTGCCGCGATACCGCCCGGCCATCAGCGGCTTGCCCGGGCGCATCGCAATCTGCCAGAAATCGAGCTCGAGCCCATCCACGGCCAACGCCGCGCGCACGAGATCATGCTCGCCGACCGAGGCACCGCCGGTGGTCACCAGCAGATCGACGCCGCGCGTCGCCGCCGCCATGCGGCGCAGAGCCTCGGGATCGTCCGGGGCATTGCCGGCCGAAACCGGGATGCCGCCGCAGGCGGTCACGATCGCCATCAGCGCCAGGCTGTTCGAGCTGACGATCTGATGCGCGCCGATCGGCTCGCCGGGCATGACGATCTCGTCGCCGGTCGACAGAATGCCGATCCGCGGTTGGCGGCGCACAAACAGCCACGGCCGGTTCATCGCCGCCAACAGACCGATATCGCGCGCGCTCAGCCGCCGCCCCGCCCGCAGCAAGACCTCGCCTTCGGCAAAGTCGAGCCCGGCGCGCCGGACATAGCGGCCGCGTGCGGCCCCCTCCAGCACCCGCACCCGGTCGCCGTGGCGCTCGGTGTCTTCCTGGATGACGACCGTGTCGGTGGCCTCGGGCATCGGCGCGCCGGTGAAGATTCGCGCGGTCTCGCCGGCGTCGATCCGGCCGCCAAACCCGGCCCCCGCCGGCACCTCGGCCACGATCCGCAATTCGACCGGGATCCGGCCGAGATCGTCAGCGCGCACGGCATAGCCGTCCATCGCCGACACCGCGAAAGGCGGCTGGGTGCGGCGGGCGGCGACGTCTTCGGCCAGCACCCGCCCGAGCCCGTCCGACAGCGCAATCTGTTCGGCCGGCAGGATCTCGATCAGCGCCAGCACGCGCGACAGGGCTTCTTCAACCGAAATCACAGATCTGCCTCCCAGTCTCCGGATTTGCCGCCGGTTTTGCGCACCAGCCGCAAATCGGTGATGACCATCCCGCGATCGGCTGCTTTGCACATATCGTAGATCGTCAGCGCCGCCACGCTCGCCGCGGTCAGCGCCTCCATCTCGACGCCAGTGCGTCCGCGCAGCCGGCAAGTCGCGGTAATGTCGACCGCGCTGGTCGCTTCGTTAACCGCGAAATCGAGCGCAACCGAGGTCAAAGCCAGCGGGTGGCACAGCGGGATCAGCTCGGCGGTGCGCTTGGCCGCCATGATGCCGGCGATGCGGGCGACTGCGAGCACATCGCACTTGGCGGCCTGGCCGCTGCCAATCATCGCCAAGGTCTCCTTGCGCATCTCTACCCGCGCCGTCGCTACCGCGATCCGCAAGGTTTCGTCCTTGTTCGCAACATCGACCATGCGCGCCCGGCCGGCGGCGTCAAGATGGGTCAATTCCGGGCCGCCGAGCAGCCGGCGGGTGGCGGCGGCGACGTCAGCTTCGCGCATCAAGGTCTCGCCGACCAGAAAGCATCGCGCTCCGACCGCGGCGAGCCGCTCCAGATCGTCGCGACCGCGAAGGCCGCTTTCGGCGACAACGATGCGGTCGGCGGGGACGCGCGGCGCCAATTTCTCGGTCGTCGCCAAATCCACCGCGAGGGTCTTCAGGTTGCGATTGTTGACGCCGATGAGCCGCACATCGAGCCGCAGCGCGCGCTCGAGCTCGGCTTCGTCATGCACCTCGGCCAGCACATCGAGGCCGAGTTCGGCCGCAGCCGCGGCCAATTCGCGCGCGCAGGCGTCGCTGAGCGCGGCCAGGATCAACAGCACGCAATCGGCGC
>JAJPIH010000391.1 GCA_021324875.1 Alphaproteobacteria bacterium | reverse complement strand
CCAGCTGCGCGTCGTAATAGGCCGCTTCCTCATCGCCCAGCCGCGAGCCGAACCAGGCGCCGACCGCGCCAACCCCGCCGCCGGCGGCGATGGCCGCCGCTGCCGCCAGCGCGGCCGCTCCGCCGGTCGCAACCGTAAAGCCGGCGGCGGCAAAGGCGGCGATGGTTGCGACCATGCTCGTGGCGAGCACCCGTTCCTGGCGAATATCGGTCGCGGTGACCGGCGTCTCGCGCGGGGTTGCCGGGTTGTCGGCCAGGCCTTCGCTGCTGTTCGGCTGGTCCTCAAGGGCGGCTTGCGCCAGAAAGCTGATGTCGGCGCGGTCAAAGCCGCGCCCCTGCAAATCCGAGACGGCGCCCTCCAGCAGCCCGGCATCGTCGAATAGCGCCACAGCTTCGCGAACCATCGGTGTGCTCATGCGGGTCTCTCCGTCTCTTGGGCTCCCGACCGATACCGGTCGATTGGCGCTCATTTTTCGAACCGGGCGGGACGCCCCGCCGGCGGCGACGAGACGTCCCGGATTGGCCTTCCGTCAGAGCCTGGAATGTTTCAGTCTTTGCCGACCATGCGCTCGAAGTCGGCAACCTGGCGTTCGGCCATCTCGCGTTCGATACCGTAACGTTCCTGGATCTTTCCGATCAGCTGATCGCGTCGGCCGGCGATGACTTGCCAATCGTCATCGGTCAGGCGGCCCCATTGTTCTTTGGCTTTGCCGGCAAATTGGCGCAGCTTTCCGGCGATTTGATCAGAGTTCATAAATTCTCTCCTGCAGCATGTCTTGCCAACATTGCAGGCAACAGCGCCGTGGAAATTTAGGTTCCGCGAAATACCAAGACCCGCCGGCAACCGCCCCGGCGGCGGCACCAATGGCGCGGCAGCTTTCGCCGCGCCGGTCGCCTGAGGCCGAACACCGGCAGCTGTGGGCCGGCGCGGCAACAGCCGCTCGCGGAACCGAGCGGCAGCGGCGGGTGTAACACGAATTACACGGCAGAAAGGATCGGTGATGGCGCGTCAGTCGCGGCGGCAAAAAAAGATCGTCGAGCGGGTCATGCACGAGTTCAAGCACGGCGAGCTGACCACCGCGCGTGGCCGCCGCCGGGTTAAGGAGCCGCGGCAGGCGATTGCGATCGCCTTGCACGAGACCGGCGCCTCGAAATACGAGACGCCGAAGAAGAACCGTGAGAACCTGCAGCGCACCGAGCGGCGGGCGCGCACCGGCAGCGGCAGCACCCGCGCCGAGCTCTATGAACAGGCCAAACGCCGCGACATTCCCGGGCGCTCGAAAATGAACAAGGCCGAGCTCGAACGGGCGCTGCGCGGCTGAGCGACGGCCGGCCGGTCCCCGGATTTCGAGAGATTATCAGCTCCATGCGGCGGCCGGTCGTGGGCCGCGGATCGATGTCATGCGGCAACCGGCCGGGCGTGGCCGGCGCAACCCTAGAGGGCCGAGCGCCGCGAGGAGCCGCCGCCGTCGATCGCGACGAGGCTTGCGGGTTGGGCCGGCGCTCGCGCAGTGGGTGAAAGCCAGGCGAAGTTTTTGACCTGCGATAGCGATCGGGCCTTGCCTGCCGCGGCGGCGGCTGTGATAGCCTGCGCGAAAAGACAGCAGAGCAGATCCGGCCGATCATGCGCACCTGGTCTTCCTACGGTATTCAAGTCGTCGCTTTCACTCTTGTGGTTGCAGTGGTGTCGGGGCTGCAAACGCATGTCGCCGCCGCGCGATCGGCTGCCAATGCCACGACCAAGACTTGGCTCGATACTGCGGTCAGAGAAAAACGTTGTCCGCCGACTCCGGTCAATGTGCCGGCGGCGGTTTTGCAGACGGTCAGCGGCGATGTTTTACAGCAACAAATAAGCTCAAACGGGAACACGCTGCAGATCGCGGGGACGGCGAATTCCGATCATATCGTGATCGCGCCGGGGAATGCGACGGGCATGGTCCGTATCGTGTTCAACGGCAAGCGGCTGGGCAGCTTTGGTCCGGTAACCCGGCTCCACGTTCAGGGGGGTGACGGCGATGATGTCGTGATCGTCGAACCGAATGTGGATTTGCCGACGCGGATCGAAGGCGGCGCTGGCGACGATTGCCTGCAAAGCGGAACCGGCCCCGCGTTGCTCTTCGGCGGCGATGGCGACGATGTCCTGATTGCCGGCACCGGCCGGCCCTGGCTCGACGCCGGAAACGGCAACAACCGCATCGTCTTTCCGCCGAGCATGGGCGAGTTGCGCATGGCCCGTTCCGTCGATGGTGACTTGCTTCCGCTCTTGGCCCGCGCCTACACGTTAAAGCCGCTGCGCGGTCACCCAAAGACCCGCGACGACGCGCTGCCGAGCCCGATCCTGCTCGGACCTGCCGATTTGAGCGATGCTCGGACGGTCGCGGCGATCAAAGACGCCTACGCGGCCGGCCAGACGGTGGCGCTGTTGAATGCCACCGCCGCCGATTACGCACGCCTGCGGGCGGTGCTTGGCCATCCCAACGCGGCGGACGGGCCGACCGGCAGTGAGACGGCCGATCTGTATTTTGTGCGCAAGGTATTGCGGCCGGGAACCCTCGCCTACGACTACCAAACCGGCCTATTCCAGCACGACCCGACCGCCTTATCGTCTGCCCCCGGACGCGACCTGACGCAGCGCCGCTTGGAGCTGCTGAGCCGGGTGTTCGCCGCCGGCGCCAACGTTCGGGATGACTGCCCGACCAACAGTGGGACGAACGACCTCACTTGTCTCGCCGACAATTACTTTTCGACTTCCACCAGCACCTATGCGCCGACAGGGTCGAGCGACACCCTCAGTGATTCTGTCTACAATGTGCGTTCTTTCCTGAACCAGGACGACTTCTACTATGTCTATCAAGTCGCCGAGTACACGTGGGGAGCCAATCAATCCGGTCTCCTTTCACAAAATCTAGCCAGTAATGGGCTGATCGGGCTGGGCCCAACCGCACCTGTTCCCGTGGTGATCCGTACCACCCCGCAATCGACCCACTGCACGGTGTCGACGACCAGCGGTGTCAATTGGAATATCGGCGGTAGTGTCGGCTGGAACTGGACGCAGGGCGCCAACGCCGCCCTTACCGGCGGCGTCAGCGTCGACAACTCCCAGACCATCACCTGTCCCCAAATCTCCATAAACAATCAGGTCAATCCGGCTGCCGGTCTTGCTCAATGGACCTATTTCATACCGCCCCCGGCATTCCCGCCCGGGACAACGCAGTTCATCAATCAATGGCTGTGGGAGATACCGTTTTCCAGTTACGGCCACGGGCAGCAGGGGGTGGGGATTGTGTCGGCGCAGAACTCTGCGTTTTTCCTGTCCAATTCGCCCCTGCTGCAGAATGTGGTCACCCGCTTCATCCCGCTGCCTTTCGGCGACACCTTCGCGCTGCAAAACCCGATGGTGTTGAGTGTCAACCCCACTTGCGTCAACGCCGGCGATAAGTTCACGATCAACGGGTCGGGTTTCTATCCGTCGCTGGTGACCAGCGTCCAGATTGCCGGCACTGCCGTGGATATGGGGGCGATCACGGTCGAGAGCGACAAGGCGATCAGCGTCGTAGCACCGGACATGTCGGAAGAGGCCGCGCCGGTCGTCGTGCAAACCGCAGTCGGCCAATCCAATTCCAACGTCGCGATCGAGATCTCGGTTACTGATATCTGCAACCTCGCAAGCGGCGCCCCGAGCCGCCCGCGGCCGTGATTAAACGGTAGCCGGCCGGTTCATGACCGGTACGGTCGGCGCCGGGCTAGAGGGCCGAGCGCCGCGAGGAGCCGCCGCCGTCGATCGTGACGATCGTGCCGGTCGTATAGCCGGATTTGTCCGAGGCGAGAAACGCCGCCATCCACGCGATCTCTTCGGGCTTGGCGGCGCGGCCAAAGGCGTAGCCGCTCATCAATTCCGGCCAGCGTTCGGGATCGCCGAAACGGGCCTCGGCGCGCATCCGCGTCAGGGTGACAAGGCGTTCGGTCAGCACCGGCCCGGGATTGATGCCGACGACGCGAATACCGTCGCGCGGTGCGGCACCGCCGATCGCGCGGGTAAAGGCCATCAACGAGGCGTTGCCGGTCGAGCCGGCGATATAGTCGAAATCGGGGTTCTGCCCGGCGGCGCCGATAATGTTGATGATGACGCCCTGCCGGCGCTGGCGCATCAGGGCATAAAAGCGGCGGGTCATGTTGACATAGCCGAAGACCTTGAGGTCCCAGGCCGCGCGCCACCGGGCCTCGTCGACCGCGTCGATATCGCCGCCGGGGATGGCGCCGGCATTGTTGACCAGGATATCGACATCGGCGCAGTCGGCGGCGAGGCGGTCGACATTGCCGCTGTCGGACAGGTCCATCGCAAACACCCGCACCGCGACATTGTGCTTGGCGGTGATCGCCGCGCGCGCGGTTTCGAGATCGGCGGCGGTGCGCGCCACCAACGCAACGTCGCAGCCCTCCTCGGCCAGCACCTCGGCGCAGGCCCGCCCGATCCCCTTTGACGCGCCGGTGATCAGCGCCTTCTTGCCGCGCAACCCCAGTTCCATTGGCTTTACCCCTGGCTCGCGCCGAAAAATTAGCCGCTGGCAAGCGCCTGGTCGAGATCGCGGATCAGATCCTCGGCGCTTTCGAGCCCGACCGAGAGGCGCACGACATCGGGTCCGGCCCCCGCCGCTGCGCGCTGTTCGTCGGTCAATTGCCGGTGGGTGGTCGAGGCCGGGTGCAGAATGAGGCTGCGGGTGTCGCCGATATTGGCGAGGTGGGAAAAGAGCCGCACATTCTCGACCAGCTTGGTCCCGGCCTCGTACCCGCCCTTGACGCCAAAGGTGAACACAGCCCCCGGGCCCTTGGGCAGGTATTTCTGGTCCAATTCGTAATAGGGGCTGTCGCGCAAGCCGGCGTAAGACACCCAGGCGACGCGCGGATGCACCGCCAGAAATTCGGCGACCTTGCGCGCATTTTCGACATGCCGCTCCATGCGCAGATGCAATGTCTCGATCCCGGTCAGGGTCAAAAACGCGTTCATCGGCGAGAGCGTCGGCCCGAAATCGCGCAATGCCACGGCGCGCGCCTTGGTCGTAAAGGCGAAATCGCCGAAATTCTCGAAAAACTTGAGACCGTGATAGGCGGGTTCCGGATCGGTCAGCGCCGGAAAGCGGTTGCCCTGCGCCCAATCGAAATGCCCCGATTCGACGACGATGCCGCCCAGCGCGTGACCGTGGCCGGACAGGAATTTGGTTGTCGAATGGCAGACGATGTCCGCTCCCCACTCGAACGGGCGGCACAGATAAGGTGTCGCCAGCGTATTGTCGACAATCAGCGGAATGCCGGCCTCGTGCGCCACCGCCGCCACCTTTTCGATATCGACAATGACGCCGCCGGGATTGGCGAGGTTTTCGATAAAGATCGCCTTGGTTTTGGGCGTCAACGCCCGCCGGAAATTTTCGGGATCGGCGGGATCGACAAAATGGCACTGCCAGCCGAGCTTTTTGAACGACAGCCCGAACTGGGTCAGCGATCCGCCATAGAGGTTGCGCGAGGCGATGAACTCGTCGCCCGGCTCCATCATCGTGAAAAAGACCAGGAATTGCGCGGCGTGGCCGGAGGCGGCGGCGACCGCCGCGCGCCCGCCTTCGAGGCTCGCCACCCGCTCTTCGAGCACCGCCACGGTCGGGTTGTTGAGCCGGGCATAGATGTAGCCGAAATTGTGCAGATTGAAGAGCCCGGCGGCATGGTCGACGTCGTCGAAGACATAGGCCACGTTCTGGTAGATCGGGGTGACCCGCGCCCCGGTCACCGGGTCGGGGGCGGCGCCGGCATGGATCGCCCGGGTCTCGAAACCGTAAGAGAGATTGTGTGAGCCGCCGGCGCCGAAGCCCTGACCCCCGCCTTGATCCGCCGCCGCAGGCGGGGAAGAGAGGTGATGGGGCGGCGGGCGGCGGTCGTTAACGCGCCGCGGCAGCGGCGGTTCGGGCGGGCGGTTTCTGATGATGCCGCTGTTGACCCCGCTCCACGACAATTCACCGCTGAGCCGGCCGAACTCGATCTTGGGGCAGCGGTTCATGACGACTTCGAGGCCGGCCGCCTCGGCCCGCGCCGCGGCCGCGTCGTGGCGGATGCCCAACTGCATCCACACCACCTTGGCGCCGATCGCGATCGCATCCTCGACGATGGCCGGGGCCTCGCGCGCCGCACGGAACATATCGACCATGTCGACCGGTTCGGGAATGTCGCGGAGCGTGGCATAAACCTTTTCGCCAAGCAGCGTCTCGCCGGCGATCTGCGGGTTGACCGGGATCACCCGGTAGCCCTTGCTCTGCAGATATTTCATGACGAAGTAGCTGGGTCGGTTCCAGTTTGGCGAGGCGCCGACCATCGCGATGATGCGCACCCGTTCGAGGATCGAGCGCAGTTTGGCGTCGGAATAGGGTATCGGTTCCAATCCGCTCATCTCTCAGTCCCTGCCGCAGCCGCCGGCGCTCATCTACGCGCTCCGGCCGCGCCGAGTGTCAAGTCCGGCATCCCGAGCGCCGGATTGGCCTCGGGATAAGCGGTCCGCCCGGCGGCGCAGGGTCCGCTTCCCTGGCGGCGCGGCGAGGGCTGGTGCCGGCCGTCCAGCCGCATCGCGCCGGCGGCGTCTTTCCGGCGTCATCGCCATTCGCTTCGGGTAGCCGGTCATGGGTAGCCGGAATAATGCCAAAATCGTCATGCATATTGCAGTTTCAGCAATGAAGCGGCGACCGCGCGAACCGGTCGGCGATAGGGACGAGCATGGACGAGATCGATTTGGAACAACCACGCGCGGGCGCGAACCCGCGGAAACAGCCGGCGCCGAATCGCAAAGCAGCGGCTGCCCGGGCGACGGGGGCGGGGGCCTTGCAAGCGGTTGGCGCCGGCGGGGCGGCGGGGCCGCCGCGACCGGGGACGCGCGGGCGGCCGTTTGAACCGGGCCGCTCGGGCAATCCGCGTGGGCGCCCGGCCGGCGCGCCCAACCGCAAAACCGTGGCCGCGGCGCTGTTGCTCGCCGGCGAAGCCGAGGCGTTGACCCGCAAGGCGATCGAATTGGCGCTCGCCGGCGATCCGCTCGCGCTGCGGCTGTGCCTCGAGCGGATCCTGCCGCCCTGCCGCGAGCGTACGGTGCGCTTTGCGCTGCCGCCGCTCGACCGTGCCGCCGATGTCGCGGCGGCGATGAAAGCGGTGGCGGCCGCTGTTGCCGACGGGGTGATCACCCCCCGGAGAAGGCGAAACCGTCGCGCGCATTCTCGGCGTCTTTGCCCCGGCCATCGAAGAGGCCGAGTTCCGCCGTCGCGTCGAGCGGGCTGTTCAACCGAGGGGTGAGTTTTCGCTGTAAACCCGCTGTATTTTACAGCAGCGGACGAAACGGCCCAACCGGGACGCGAGAACGCGGCGGCGTGGGAGCGGCTGCGACCGCCATAGACCGCTCCACGGACCGCGGCGGCCGGTGCAGATTGCGGCGGTCCGGGTGTCGGGGGCGGCCGGGGCGTCGGGTTTACCAGTTCAGCGCCGGGCCCTTAAGACCGATACCGCCATCGCGGCCGGTCCAGCCAAAGAGCCGCAGCCGACAGGGCCAGGTGGGGGCGCAGTCGCGCCCGTGCTCGGGGGCGGGGCCAACGCGCGGGCCAGCCGTCGCCGCGGGCGGGGCGGGCGGCGGCAATTGCAGCACCAGCCGCGGGCCGCCGACCGGGTTGCCGGGGCCGGGCAAATTCGGCTGCGCCGCGGCCGCGGCCGCCAGCGCCGCCGCCGCCAACAGGACGGCCGCCGCCGTCCGCGCCAATACCGCCGCCGCTCACAGCGCCTTCAGCATCGCCTCCGCGCTCGACACCTCATATTGCCCCGGCTGCTCGACATTCAGCGCCTTGATCACACCGTCCTCGACCAGCATCGAATAGCGCTGCGAGCGCACCCCCATGCCCTCCTTGACGCGGTCGAGTTCGAGCCCCACCGCCCGGCAAAATCGCCGCTGCCGTCGCCGAGCATGACGATCTTGCCTTCGGCGCCATGCTCCTTGCCCCAGGCGTTCATGACGAACTGGTCGTTGACCGCGACGCAGGCGATCGTGTCGATCCCCTTGGCCTTCAATTCGGCGGCATGGGTCACATAGCTCGGCAAATGGCGCTGCGAGCAGGTGCGGGTGAAGGCGCCGGGAACCGCGAACAGCGCCACCTTTTTACCCTTGAAGAAATCGTCGGTGGTGACCGCCTGCACGCCGTCCGCGGTCACATAGCGCAATGTCACCGACGGCACCTTGTCGCCAACCTTGACTGTCATGTCCGACCCTCCCTTTTCGAGTGCGCCATCCCACCACAGCGGCGCGTCTGCATCAACCGTCCCGCCGCCTGCCGTGATCACGGCGGGGGGCTCGCCGGGAGCGGCGTGCGGGGCCGCAACCAGGGCGCCGAGGCGGTGCCACTGTCAGAATTGCGGGACGGCGCTGCCATGGGCGATTTCGGCCTGGGCGACCTGCGGCGGCATCAGCCACGCATAATAGGAATCGCGGCCGATGATGCGCGAGGCGCTGACCGACAGCGCCCAGCTGCGCAGGTCGAGGATCTTGACATAGGCGGTCTGGCCCGGCACCAGCGCGACATTGGTGTCCTGGTAGAAATCGCTGGCCCAGCTTTGCGGTGCGATGTGGTAGACGCCCGGCGCCAGGTCGACATAGAACGCGCGGCCGTTGCCGACCGAGCCGACATAGCGGCCGTTGATGTCGATATTGGCGAGGTTCAAGCCCTCCGACGGCAGCCAATCGCGGTAAAACCACAGCCGCGCCTCGCCCGGCGGCAGCGGAATGTCGGTCTGCGGCCGCGACGGCGCGCAGCCGGCCAGCGACAAGAGGGCGACCAGCCAGCCGATCGGCCGCAACGGATGTGTCGCCATCACCTCCTGCCTTTCGCCCGGTCTTGGCGCCGCGTGGCACCGGCCGCCATCGGGCCGGGCCGAGCCCAGCGCCGGCGCCCTCGACCCCGTGGATATGTCGCCACCGCTTGCGCTATCAAGAGCCGATGAACCGCAAGCAGCGTCGCGCCTTGGGGCGCTCGGGATCGGCGGGCAGTGGCGGCACCTCGCCGCGGCCGGGAAGGGCCCGGCTCGGCGCGGCGCTGGCCGATTATCGCGCCGGACGGCTTGCTGCGGCGGAACAGGCCTGCCGCCGCGTCCTCGAGCTCGACCCGGGCGAGCCGCAGGCGCTCCACCTCTTGGGCCTGGTCGAGCACGGGCAGGGCCGCACCGAGGCGGCGATCGACCATCTGCGCGCCGCGATCGAGCGCGACCGGCGCAACCCCGCCTTCCACCACAATCTCGGCAATATGCTGCGCGGCGCCGGCCGCAGCCGCGAGGCGGCGGCGTGCTATGAACGGGCGCTGGCGCTGGCGCCGAATTCCGCCGACAGCCTCTTCAATCTCGGCCATGTCTGGCTCGAACTCGGGCGGCTGGAGGCGGCGGCGGGCTGTTTCGAGAGGGCGCTGCGGCTGCGTCCGGATGCGCCCGAACTCTACAACGATCTGGGCAATGCGCTCGCCGATCTCCGCCGCTTCGAGGCGGCGGCGGCGCAGTTTCGCGCCGGGCTGGCGCGGCGTCCCGACAACATCGAGATGCTGGCCAATCTCGCCGCGGTGCAGCGGGCGCAAGGCGAGGTCGCGGCGGCCCAGGCAAGTTACGAGCGGGCGCTGGCGCTGCGTCCCGACCATGTTGAAAGCCTGATCGGGCTCGGCGCGGTGCTGGTCGAGCAGGGCCGGGCCGGCGACGGGTTGCGCTGCCATCAACGGGCGCTGGCGCTGAGCCCCAACCATCCCGAGGCCCACAACAATCTCGGTGTGGCGCTGGTCGAGCTCGGCCGGGCGCCGGAGGCGCTGGCGCATTATCAGCGGGCGCTAGCCTTGGCGCCCGGGCGGGCCGAATTCCACAACAATCTCGGCATCGCCCACGAACGGCTGGGCCGGTTTGCCGAAGCGCTCGACGAGTACGGGCGGGCGATCGCGCTCAAACCCGATTATGCCGAGGCGCATTTCAACCGCGCCCATGCATTGCTGTTGAGCGGCAATTTCGCCGAGGGCTGGGCGGAATATGAATGGCGGTTTGCCGTTGCCGGTGATCAGCGCCGTTTCGCCCAACCGTTATGGGCGGGCGAGCCGCTCGCCGGGCGGACGATTCTCGTTCATGCCGAACAAGGGTTCGGCGACACGATCCAATTCGTGCGGTATGCGGCGCTGCTCGCCGCGCGCGGCGCGCGGGTCGTGCTCGAAGCGCCGCAGCCGCTGTTGCGCCTGTTGGCGAGCGCGCCCGGGATCGCCGAATGGGTCGCGGCCGGCGCCGCATTGCCGCGGTTCGATTGCCATTGCCCGCTATTGAGCCTGCCGCGGGTGCTTGCGACCGAGCTGGCGACGATCCCGGCGGCGACCCCGTATCTCGCCGCCTCGCCCGAGCGGGTCGGCTATTGGCGCGACCGCCTCCCGCCGGCGCGTCTGCGCGTCGGGATCGCCTGGCAGGGCAACCCGCGCGCCCGCCACGACCGCAGCCGCTCTATCCCATTACGCGAATTTGCGCCGCTCGCGGCGATCCCCGGGATCCGCCTGGTGAGCCTGCAACAGCATGACGGCCTCGACCAGCTGCAGGCGCTGCCCGCCGGCATGCGGGTCGAGACGTTGGGGGCCGAATTCGATGCCGGCCCTGACGCCTTTCTCGACACGGCCGCGGTGATGGGCGAACTCGATCTGATCGTGACCTGCGACACGGCGATTGCCCATCTCGCAGGAGCGTTGGGCCGCCCGGTTTTCGTTCTTTTGGCGGACCATCCCGATTGGCGATGGCTGACCGGTCGCGACGATTCGCCCTGGTATCCGAGCATGCGCCTGTTTCGCCAGACCGAGCCCGGCGACTGGTCGGGCCCGGTCACCAATGTCGCGGCCGCCTTGGCCGCGCGCCAGCGATAGGCCGGCGCCGCCCGCCAAGGCCGGCCGCGAGCGTCTTACTCCGACAATCAATTCGCCTATTGCGTTACATGGCAGCCCGGCGGCTGCACCGGTTTGCGCCAAATGGGTAATCGCCGGGGGACGTTAGCGCCCGATTTTTAGGCATGGCCGTTGTGCCGCCGCCGCAGATGAGGGCGCCGCGGCCGTGCCCGAAACCCACGGTTTAAACCGTAGGCCGCGCTCCATCCAGCGTTCGCCGAGCGCAGAAATCCGCCATTTTCTGAGGAGACGACGGAGATCGCCTGAGCCGCGATCTAAACCGAAATCAGCGAACATTTTCCGCCTTGATCTACTTTCGCATCAATCTTAAGATGGCCGTGATGATGGAGACCCGACGGGGTGTAGAATCAACCTCTGATTATCAGGGTTCGGAGGGGGAGCGGCTGAGATGACCAAAGCAGGTTGGGGTGCCTTGGCGGCGATCGGGGGATTGACCGCAGCAATCGCGTTGCAGACCGGCCTGCCGGCCGCTCGGGCCGACGAATTGGCGGATCTGCGCGCCAATCAACAGCTTTTGCAACAGCGTATCGACCAATTGGCGCAAGCCCAGGCGCAGGGCGCCATTCCGGGCGAGACCAAGGAATATCCGGGGGTCGCCGGCCCGATGGGGGCTAAGGCCACCCCCGGGGTGCCGGTCGGCGGCGGCAGTTTTCCGCGCTCCTTTCTGATCCCGGGCACCGACACCTCGATCCGCGTCGGCGGCTTTGTCGACTTCACCGCGCTCGAATTCCTGCAAGGCGGCGGCGCCGTCTACGGCAGCAATTACGGCTCGAATGCCGGCCAGAACGGCAATGTCACGGGCCTGCCGGTCAGGGGCGGTTTTGTTCCGGGGATCGGGACGGTCGCGCCATCGGTCAATTTTGCGCCGTCGCGCAACAATGGCATCCTGGAATTCAGCCCACAACAGTCGCGTATGAATATCGAGACGCGCACCCCGACGGGCTGGGGCGAGGCGCGAACCTTCTTCGAATTCGACTGGGCTGGTTGCGTCAATTTCAGCTGTCAGACCTTGGGTCAGGGCGGTGGGAACAGCATCCATCCGCGCTTGCGCTTTGCTTATGGCACCTTGGGCGGGTTCCTCGCCGGGCAGGCGATCTCGAATTTCTCCGACGCCGACGCCGATACCGAATCGCTGGAATTCGGCGGCACGATGGGGTCGACCGGCGGTTTGCGCATCCCGCAGGTTCGTTACACGCTCCCGGGCCCGTATGGCACGGCGATATCGTTCTCGGCTGAAAATCCGTATACGACGCTGATCACACCGGGGGGTGTCGAGTCGTCGGATCTGGCCCTGTCGGGGTCGGGAACGGCGACTACTCCGCCGCAACAGACCATCTCCGCGTCGACGATCTGCAACGGCGTTGCCTGCACCGGGATCGGTGGCAGCGCGACGACCTTGGCCAATCCGGCGGTGTCGAAGGCGCCGAACCTTACCGCGGCGGTGTATTTTGCCCAGCCTTGGGGCCATATCGACGCGGCCGGGCTGTTGCGGTTTTATTGGGTCGAAGACGGCCGGTTCATAAATCAGCAATTCACCGGTTATGGCGGTCACATTTCGGGCGACGTCCATCCGGGCTGGTTCGGCTACAACAAGGACGACTGGCTGTGGAGTTTTGTGGTCGGCAACGGTATCGGCAACTATGCGAGCGGTGGCGAGAAGACGCTGTTCCCGTTGGCGACGAACTTCACCGTGACGACTGCCTGCGCCAATCCGACCCCGACCTGCACCGGCCAGTTCGCGGCTTCCAACATTCTGGTCAACCCGATCTTTTCGTATAGCGGCCAGACCGGGTTTCAACATTGGTGGTTGCCCAATTTGCGCTCGACGATCGCCGCCGGCTTTGCCCATCAGGACGTGAACTCGCAATTGATCGTGCCGACCCAGGCGACCAGCGTCAACAAGACATTGGTCACCGCGTTTGTGAACCTGGTGTGGAACCCGGTCGCGTTCATCACCACCGGTATCCAATACATGTATGGCCAACGCGTTGTCGTATCCAACCAGTGGGGCCAGGAGAACGTATTGATTTATAAGTTCCGCGTCGCCTTTTAAGCGCGGACGGTGTAGCGGCTGACCCTCAGCTGCGAACGTAGGGGGATCCCGCTTTCGGCCGGATCCTCTTTTTTTGTCGAGCGGATCCGGCGCAGGGGAGCCGGCGATCGCCCATCGCGCTCTCGGTGAAAGCTTTGTTTTGCCTGGGCCGAACCCGCTTTCCCGACCGCGAAGCGGGTCGGCCGCGTGAGGGGGCAAATCCGCTCTCCGGAGGGTGGTGATGCGGTTCACCCAAGAGAGCGATTTTTTGGCGCGCGGAAATGGGCGGTCCGGGCGGCGGGGCGTGCGCCGCCGGGTTCTGCGAGAAGGGCCGTAAGTGACTGATAACATGCCATTGTTTGAGGAATTAAGGATGTGGCTAAAATCTCATTCGCTACTAAACAGGTCTAGATCGTTCGATGGATAACAAACAAGAAGGTGCGCGAGCGTGTATTGGTTGAGAACCTATAGCGTGCCGAGCTACCCCTTTTTGACGATTTCAATCTGTTGCCTTATGAATGAGACGTAAATCAGTCAATAAATCGCATATCATGCTTTCGAAGGATGGTACCCCGTCGCGGCTATCCGCCACACTCAACTTCCTGTTTAGTGGCGAGGCCGGGCGGGGGCGTGATGAGCACAAAGCGAAATCGGGGAAGATTGACCGCGATCGGGGGGTTGACCGCCGGGATGGCGGTCATGACGGCGTTTGCTGCCGCACACGCCGACGAGCTTGCCGATCTGCGCGCCAACCAGCAGCTGTTGCAACAGCGCATCGACCAGTTGGCGCAGGCGCAGAAGATCACTCCCGAGCCGGGACCACCGCCACCTTTGATGGGCGGCGGCGGCGGCGGTTCGGCAATGGGAATTGCCGGGATGAAAGCGGCACCGGGCGCGCCGGTCGGCGGCGGCAGCTTTCCGCGGTCGTTCCTGATCCCGGGGACCGACACCTCGCTGCGCGTCGGTGGATTTGTCGACTTTACGACACTCTATTTCATCAACGGCGGTGGCAACGTAAACGGCAGCAATTACGGATCGAATTCAGGCCAAAACGGCACGTTGAATGGGTTGCCGCTGACCGGCGGTTTTGTCCCCGGCATCGGTTCCATGCCGTCGGCCCTCAACGCCCATCCGTCGCGTAACAATGGCATTTGGGAATTTAGCGTTCAGCAATCTCGCCTCGATATCGAGACGCGTACCCCCACGAGCTGGGGCGAGGCGCGCACTTTCTTCGCCTTTGACTGGGCTGGCTGCGATAATTTCTCATGTCAGACCCTACAGCAGGGCGGTGGCGACAGCATCCATCCGCGCCTCAGGTTTGCTTATGGGACCCTGGGCGGGTTTCTCGCCGGCCAGGCGCTGTCGAACTTCTCCGACGCCGATGCTGATACCGAATCGATGGAATTCGGCGGTGCGATCGGATCGACCGGCGGCCAGCGCATCCCGCAGGTGCGCTACACGCTGGCCGGCCCGT
>JAJPIH010000465.1 GCA_021324875.1 Alphaproteobacteria bacterium | reverse complement strand
CCACCGAGACCAGGCCGGGCGACAAATTCGAGCTGGCGGTGTTCGCGATCAACGGCCCGATCTCGGCCGCGCCGGCGAATTTCCTGTGGTTCCGCGAGGCGAAGATCGAATTCTTCCGCTGACCGAAGGTCTTACAAATCGGCCGGGGGGAGCGGCGGGCGGCCGCGGATCAGATCGGCCGCCTTTTCGGCGATCATGATCACCACCGCATTGATGTTGCCGCCGACCAAATCGGGCATTACCGAGGCGTCGACGACGCGCAGCCCGTCGATGCCGCGCACCCGCAATTCCAGATCGACCACCGCCGTCGGATCATTGTCGGGGCCCATCTTGCAGGTGCCGGCCGGGTGGTGGGCGGTGGCCGCGGTGGCGCGGATATAGGCGTCGAGCTCGGCATCGCTTTGGACCTGTGCACCGGGGGCCAGTTCGCGCGCCGCAAATTCGCGCAATGGCGGGGTCGCGCACAGCCGCCGCACCAGCTTCAATCCCTCGCGGATCGTTCGCCGGTCGCCCGCGGTGGCGAGAAAATTCTGCCGCACCCGGACCGGGACCCGCGGATCGGCGGCGGCCAGCACGATTTCGCCCCGGCTTTCCGGGTGCAGCATCACCGCCCGCAGCGAAAACCCGTCGTCATAGGCGGGCTTGAACGGCGGCAGATAGGGTGAAGCCCTGGTCGCCACCGCGCGGAACAGGAACTGGATGTCGGGCACGGCGAGTTCGGGCCGGGTTTTGACAAAGCCAGTCCAGCCGCTCGGCGTCTCGCTTGCCGGCCCGGTGCCAAAGCAATAGCTGCGGGCGAGCGCCGTCAACAGCCGGTCGAGGCGCATCGTCGCGACAAACGGGCCGGGCGCCGCGCGCGCGTAATCGGCCAGCACCGAGAGATGGTCCTGCAGGTTCTTGCCGACCCCGGGCAGCGGCGCTGCGACCGCGATGCCATGCTCGGCCAGCCGGGCCGGGTCGCCAATGCCGGACAGCATCAGCAATTGCGGCGAATTGATCACCCCGCCCGCCAGGATCACCTCGCGCGCCGACCGCGCCAGGCGGATCTCGCCGCCCCGCTCGTATTCAACGCCGACCGCATGGCCGCGCTCGAGCACAACGCGATGGGCCAGCGCCCCAGTCTCGACCCACAGGTTCGCCCGCCCCAGCGCCGGGCGCAGATAGGCTTCGGCCGCGCTGCAGCGCCGGCCGTTGCGGATCGTCTGCTGCATGGGCCCCAACCCTTCCGGCTGGGCGCCGTTATAATCGTCGGTCGCGGGCAGTTGCAGCGCCGCGCCGGCGGCGAGGCAAGCCTCGATGATCGGGTCGTCATAATGGGCGGTGCCGACCCGCAACGGCCCGTCGCCGCCGCGATAGGGGCCGGCGCCTCCCTCCCAGCTTTCCTGGCGGCGAAAATAAGGGAGCACCTCGCGATACGACCAGCCGACGCAGCCGGCCTCGGCCCAGCGCTGATAGTCGCCGGGATGGCCGCGGACATAGGCCATCGCATTGATCGAAGAGCTGCCGCCGACAACTTTGCCGCGGGCGCATTCGATGCGGCGGCCATTGGCGTTTTCCTCGGGCTCGGTGAAATACATCCAATCGTGCAACCGGCGCTCGAGGATGCGCCCCCAGCCGAGCGGGATCTTGATCAGCGGATCGCGGTCCCAGCCGCCGGCTTCGATGAGCAGAACCCGCGTCTGCGGGTCTTCGCTCAGCCGGTTGGCCAGCGTGCATCCGGCCGAACCGGCGCCGACGATCACATAATCGGCAAGTGTGCCCGCCGCCCGCGCCATCCCCGTCGCCGCTTTCAGGCCCCCGGCAACGCCCGGCTCACAGCGGGATCGCCAGCAAGGTGTCGATCTGGTGGCTGTCGAGCACCACCTCCTTGCGCGAGAACCGCCAGGTTTCATCGGCGCGCACGAGACGGTCGACATAGCGGCCGGCGGCAAAGATCGTCATGTCGCCCTCCTGCATCGTGCGGATGACGAGAAAATTGGCTTCGACCTCGAACACCCCGGCCCCGGTCTCGTCGAGCACGCGGAGCGATGAAACCAGATGCCGATAGCGTTGCGGCTCGTAGATGTTGGCCTCGCGCAAGGCTCGCACCCGGTCGATCAGCATGTTGCGCGAGGTCGCGTAGATCAGACCCAGCGGCAGCCCCGCGGCATAATTGTCGGCCGAGGTCACCCGGTAAAAGCAATCCTCGGTGAAAAAATCCGGCCAGGATTCGAGCCGGTCGGCATCAAGACAGTGGGCATAATCGGCATAAAGCCGTTCGAGTTCGACCCGCCGCGCGATTGTCGCGATGTCCATCGCCGTTGCCTCCCGCCGCCCTTGCTCTGTGCTTGATGACAAAGGCGGTCGCCCACCCCTCGATTGTTTTTGTCGCGCGGCCGCGGTCAGCAACCCGCGGACCGCCGCAGCCGAGCCCGGCCACCGGATTTGCCGGGGTCAGGTTGTCCGCACCCCTTGGCCGACCACCCGCGCGTCACAAGCCCATCAGCGGGCGATAGACCTGCCAGAAGCCGCGCACCGAGGCCTCGGTCGTGCGGTTGGCCTCGGAGACATGGCCGAACCCGCCCATTTCGAGGACCGAGCACTCATCTTCACCGCCCGGCAGCGCCCGCTGGATAAAGTTGCCGACCGCCCCGTCCTCCATCGACACATAACCGGCCGGGCCGTCGAGATTGGCCTGGGCAAGCCGGAGCGCCGTCATCGCGGCGTCGTCTTCGGCAAAGCCCAGATAGATCCAGCGCAGCTCGGTCTTGTTCGGCCCCTTCGGCAAAACCAGCCGCAGCGCAATCGAGTTCTGGATTTGCTGCAAGACGAAATTGGGAAACAGCGACAGGATCTGGGTTGTCGTGTCGTCGCCGAACTCCTCCCGCATGGCAAGAAAACCGGGCTCGGCAAGCCGGAAATTCTCGCGCAAGGAAGGGATATCGGCATAGAGCGCATCGGACTGGGCGGCGCCGACGCGATCGATCTTATTGCGCGTGTAGCTGGCGTGGTGGGCGCCGTTGTCGGCGATGTCGACCCCGCCTTCCGAGGTCAAACGCGACATGCGGAAGGTCGTGAAAAAACTGTGCAACAACGTCGCGTGATAGGTATCGCGCACATTCTCGAAATAGAGCTTCCAGTTGTTGTGCAAGATCTGCGAGGTCGTGCCCAGCACTTTCGGCGTGCCGTGCAAAACCCGGTGAATGCGCGAGCCGATCAGATTGCCGATGTAATCGCCAAGCGGCGGCGCCGCGGGCGACAGCGTGCCAAACACCAACTCGCCAAAGCGATCGACGCGCAGCTTCTGCAAGCCATGGTCTTCGAGGCGGAAGCTGGCCGGCATGCCGCCCTTGCCCGCGATGCCGCGGCGGAACGCAACGCTCTCGAGATTGCCTTCGAGATCGTAGCGCCAGGCGTG
>JAJPIH010000401.1 GCA_021324875.1 Alphaproteobacteria bacterium | reverse complement strand
CGAAGGTCGCCGAGCTCCGCCAATGTCAGCGGCGCCACACGATTGCCGGATCGCCGGATGATCTGGTTGACGATGTCGACTGCGACCCGGGCCTCGCCACGCCGCAGGTGCCAGCGCGGGCTCTCCGGCAACAGGAAATAGACGATTGCCGGCACCACCAACAACGCCAGCCCGCCCGGCAAGGCCATCAGCCGGAACGCATTGGGATTGCCGGCGAGCAAACCGCCGACCGCCGGCAAAACGGTAAACGAGGAGGCCAGCGCCATCTCGTAGACGGCACCGTAGGTGCGGCGATGCTGCGCTGGCATCAATTCGGCCGCAATCGGGAACACCGCCGACCACACCCCGCCGGCGCCGAGCCCGGTCAGCGACCGCAGGATCAACAGCTGCGCGGCGTTCTGCACCAACGGAATAAGAAGCGTGAAAAAAGTCGTCGCGATCACGCCGATCAACAGCATCGCCTTGCGGCTCAGCCGGTCGCCGACCGCCGAAAAGCCAAAGCCGCCGATCGTCCCCATGATCGCGGGACCAAGCAGCAGCCATTGAATATCGGTGCCGGTCAGATGCAGCGGCGCCTTGGCGAGCACCAGCAGCGAGCCGGTCATGAACAGATCGTAGCCCTCGATAAACCCGACGAGGGCGAGAATGAAGATGATCAGAGCCTGATAGGGGCTGAACGGAATGCTGTCCATCTTGCGGCCGAGCACGCGGTCGGCCGAAGGGCCCGACATCCCGAGCGGCGATTGGGCGGTCATGGTGCCTCCCGGAGTGCAGCTAACCCCGGCACCGGCGAGGCCCCGACCGGCGGGACGATCGCCTTGTGCCCGCAGGTAACGTGTTGCGCCTGTTCATCAACGAGACCGGTTATGTCCGATCCCGATCGAACCATCCCTAACCCAGCGACTCGCCGCTGTCACCGGCAAAATGCGATGCCGCGACAGCGCCACTCCGCCGTTACCGCGGCAGGGCCCTGAGCGCCTCCGGTCGCGCCAGAGCGGCGTCGAGTTCGTCAAGCGTGCGGCCGCGGGTCTCGATGCCGACAAACAGAAAAGCGACGATCGCCAGCAGAAACCACACCGCGAAATAGTTGAAGCCCGGGACCAGCGCGTCGAGCGTCGCCTTGGGCGCGACGTAATTGGAAGCGCCGGCGATGACGGCCAGGCCGGCCGGGCCGATAAATTTGGCGAGGTTCGAGCAACCGTAGACGAGGCCGAAGCCGCTGGCGCGCAACTGCGCCGGCCACAACTCGGCCATATACGGGAAGACCACCGAGAAGCTGGCGTTTGTGCAAAAGCTGGTCAGCATCAGCAGCAGGAAAAACAGCGACACGCTGCCCAGGTAAAACTCGTGCAGATAGCCGGCGAGCGACATCGCCACGCCCGATGCGATCGACAGTAGCAGCCCCGCCGGGCGGCGTCCGAGCCCGTCCGACAGCCAGGCGCCGACCGCACGCCCGGGGATGCCGATCAGCGCGATCCACACCGACAGATACGCCGCCTGGGCGGGCGTCACCTTCAGCACCAGAACGAGCAGAGTGGCGCCCCACAGCGCCAGGCCGACCGCGCCCGTCGAACTGAGCCCGACCATGATCCCCGCCGCCACGCTGCGCGGATAGTTGAACAGTTCGGTCCATGAGGTTTTGCGCCGTTCGGGCAGCGAGGCGGGCAGCTGGATCGCGCCGGGGTCGACCATCAGCGCCCAGGCGAGCGAGCGCCGGGCCTCCTCAAAGCGGCCCTGGCCATAGAGCCAGCGCGGCGATTCGGGCACCCACAGGCGGATCACAAAGGCAAACGCCGCCGGCACCAGCCCGATCGCGAACAGGCCGCGCCAGCCGATCATCGGGCCGAGCGAGGCGCTGAACAACGCCGCCAGCAACGGCCCCAGCGGCAACAGACCGATCGACAAGCCGCTGACCCAGCCGCGCTTGGAGGCCGGCACGAATTCCTGCAACAGCGGCAAATCGACAGCGGCCAGTCCGCCGACCCCCAGACCGACAATGAACCGCATCGTGGCGATAAAGATCCACCCATGATCGGGCGCCAGCGCCATCACGCCGGTCGCAAAAGAAAGGGTCAGGATCATCATCATGAACACGGTTCGCCGGCCGATCTTGTCGCCGAGCCAGCCAAAGAAGATCCCGCCCGGTACCGCCGCCACCCCCGAGGCAAACAAGATCGCCCCCGATTGGCCAAATGTCAGATGCCAGTCCTTAACAAAAAAAGCCAATACAAAGCAGATCAACCCGAAATCGAAGAAATCGATGACGATCGAAAACAAGCAAGCCGTAAAAATTTTCCATTGGTTTATGGTCAGAGACTGTTGGCGGTCGAGCAGATCGAGCATGCCATTCCTCCTGTTCCGTCGTTTGTCGCGGCGGCCGTATCCGGCTGACGCCAACCGCTTTTATTGGAAAGAGAACTATCCCATTCGGCGCCCGCCGTCAAAGCCGCGACCGCGCGGCAAAGTCCTTCGCCGGCCCGACATCATCGGCTGTCACAGCCAGGCCGGGCGGCGAATTCCGCCATCATCCCGCCCGTTAACGGGGGGTCTGCTGCGCCGCCACGCCTACCGGGTCGGCGCCGATCGCGGCGCGGAGGCGACAGCGATTGAGGCCAGGATGACCGGGTCGGGGCGCCGCCCGCCGCTGGTGCCGGCGGCAGCTGTCGGGAAACTGCCGGCCGCCTGTTTCAGGCGCGCACCAGCCTGCGGATGCGGTGGTTCTCGGTG
>JAJPIH010000053.1 GCA_021324875.1 Alphaproteobacteria bacterium | reverse complement strand
CTTGCCGCCCGGCCCGACCGCCGCCGAGATTGCCGATTTCGCCACCGCCCAGATGCATTATCGCTATGGGCTGGCGACCGGAAACGACGATCTCGTCGCCGCGGCGAGCCGGACGCTGGCGGCCGTCCCGCGCGAGGTTTTCGCGCGCGCCGACCCGCGGCTGTTCGACGCCGAACTGGTCTGCGAGCGCTCTTCGCCGCGCTTGACAAATCCGAACCGGCAACTCCCGCCCGTCCCCTTTGCCGTTCGGTGCGAAGACGTCGAATGGCGTTATCGGGAAGCAACAATCGCAATCCGTCGCGAGATCGAGGCGCAGATCGCCGCGGCGCAATCGGCGACGATCGCCGCGGCCCAACCGCAGCGGCCGTGAACGGCAAGGCCGGCGCCGGGAGCACACCGCTCGCGGCCCGATCGCCGAAGCCGGATGCGGTTGCCACCGGGTCCGGCGCGCCGCTGTGCTATGCCGGGATCGGCGCCATCGCCGTCGCGAGCGCGGCCGCACAATCGGCGAGCGCCCGCCGCGCCGCGCCGATCAGCCGGCCATAGCGGATAAAGCCGTGGTTGATGCCGTCGTAAACCTTGAGCGTGTGCGGCACACCGGCATCGGCGAGAGCTCCGGCAAGCCGATGACTGTCGTCGAACAGCGGGTCGAGGCTGCCGACAATCAGATGCGCCGGCGGCAGGCCTTGCAAATTGCCCAGGATCGGCGCCGCCCGCCAATCCTGCTTCTGCTCGGGGCGCTCGAGATAGGTTTCCCAGATCCACTGCATCTGGGTTTGCGATAATCCGGCGCCGCGGCCGAAGCGCTGCCAGGACGGGCTGTCGCTGTCGGTCGAGTAGACGCCGTAGATCAGCAGCATAAAGCGCACCGCCCGCAGCCCCTCGTCGCGCAAGGAGAGCGCGGTGCCGAGCGCCAGATTGGCGCCCGCGGAATCGCCCCCGACCGCCAGCCGGGCGGGGTCGATGCCAAACCCGGCGCCGTCGCGGGCCATCAGCCGGGTCACCGCGACCATCTCCTCGAAGGCTTTGGGAAAGCGGTGCTCGGGCGAGAGCTTGTAATCGACCGAAAGCGCCGCAACCCCCGACTGCCGCACCAATTCGCGCAGCATCGCGTCCCAGGAATTGAGGCTGCCCTGCATGAACCCGCCGCCATGGGCATAGACGATGAGTGGCGGCGCGCGGCCCTCGTCGGGCAGATAGAGGCGGCACGGCACCTGTCCGTGCGGCCCGGGCAGCTGCAGGTCGCGTTCCGCTTTGAGCGGCACCGAGCCCTCGCCGAGAAAGGCGCCGACCCGATCCTGGGCGGCGCGCACCGCCGAAAGCGGCGCCTTGGTGCGGTCGGGAACGACAAACCCCTTTTCCTGCAACAGCCGACCGGCGGCGATCAATTCGGGATCGACCCAGGGCCCGGCGTCGTTCATGAGCTCATCCTCCAGTCTTGGCTGCGATGCTACAGCCGGCTATTCGGCGGCCTGGCGCGCGGGTTCCGCGGTGGCGGTCGGCTTTGGCAAACGCGGGATCACCTCCCGGGCCATCAGGCGGATGTTCTTTTCGGCTTCCTTGTGGTCGACGAACCCGGAGCGGCCGATAAAGATGAAATTGCCGAAACCGCCGACCTTGTCATAGATGTCCATGATCTGCCGGTAAACGGTGTCGGGGTTGCCGGCGCACAGGATGCCGCGCGCAATCGCCTCCTCGGCGGTGATGCCGATCAGGCTCTGGCCGGGACGGATATTGGCTGCGGCACCGGGGCGCGGCGCGCTGCGGTAATTTTGCGCCTGCACTTCGGGCGGCAACCGGCCGGGAAGGAATTTCGACATCTGCGGCGCCTGTTTGAGGCTGGTGTTCAAAAACCACAGCAATTTGCTGCCGACCCGCAATCCTTCTTCGTCGCTGTCGCCGACACAGGCGAGCGCGGCATAGGCGAAGCGGTCGGTTCCCGGCTCCGGCAGACCCGCCTCGCGGCGGGCGCTGCGATAGGCGTCAAAGGCGCGCTTGCTGGCCTCGGGCCCGCGCAGCACCAGCGCGTTGACAAAGCCGCGGCGGCCCAATTCGGCCGAGGTCTCGGGGTCGCCGGTCGCTGCCCACATCGGCGGGTGCGGGCGCTGCCAGACCGGCGGCCAGATGTTGACGTGGCGGTGGGTGTAGTATTTGCCCTCCCAGCTGAACGGCCCGTCATGCGATGTCAGGGTCTTGGTGATCAGGTCGATCGCCTTCCAGAAGCGGTCGACATAACCGACCGGGTTGGCGTTGCCCGACACCATCTCGCTGTCGCCCGATTTGACAAAGCCGATTTCAAGCCGGCCGCGCGAGATCACGTCGGCCGTCGCATATTCCTCGGCGACCCGCACCGGGTCAGGGCGCACCGTGATCAGGGTGCCGAGGCTCAGGATGCGGACTTTTTTGGTCTGGCGGGCCATGATGCCGAGCACCATCGGGCTGGCGCCATAAAGGCTGTTGATGCCGGAATGGTGTTCGATCGACACGATGTTGACCCCGACATCGTCGCACAGGAGGTGCTCGTCGAGG
Source organism: Alphaproteobacteria bacterium (assembly GCA_021324875.1). Lineage (GTDB taxonomy): Bacteria > Pseudomonadota > Alphaproteobacteria > ATCC43930 > CGMCC-115725 > AP-15. Next base: position 9,258 of record JAJPIH010000053.1, on the reverse strand, counting down.
CATTCTTCAAACAGATCGGCGGCAATCTTGGGGTCACAATATTTGTTGGGCAGGCTGGCGCGCACCGACGGTGCGGCGTCGAGCACCTCCTGCGGCACAAAGGGATAGACGTTTTCGCAATGGTACCAGGCGCGCATCAAACCGGTCTCCTCGGGGGACGAGTGGCCGCGATCTTGGGTCATCACCGGCGCCGTGACAAGATCGCGCCCGAGCTTGGCTGGGCGGATGGGCACAATGGACGGGCAAGGCGAGGCACCGCTGCGAGATCGGCCGCTGTTGGTGATCGATGGCGATTCGTTCGCCCACCGCGCCTATCACGGGCTGCCCAAGACGCTGCGTCGCCGTGACGGCAAGGGTGCGGGAGCCATTCTCGGCTTTGCCAATTTTCTGCTGCGCCTTTATCGCGACGAGCAGCCGCGGGCGGTGCTGGTCGGTTGGGACACGCTCGACACGCCGACCTGGCGGCATCGCGCGCTGCCCGGCTACCAGGGAGGACGGGCATTTGATGCCGAGCTCGTCGAGCAGCTGGCGGTGCTGCCGGAATTTGTCGCGGCATGCGGGTTTGTCGCGGCAAAGGCGGCGGGCTATGAGGCCGACGATTTCCTCGCCGCGGCGGTGGCCCAGGAAGAGGCTCGAGGCGGCCATGCGGTGGTCGCGACCGGCGACCGCGATGCGTTTCAGCTGGCCTCCGACAAGACCACGATCCTGCAGCCGCAGCGCGCCGGCGTGATGCTGCGGCTCGGCGCCGCCGAGATACGCGCGCGCTATGGGGTCGAGCCGCGGCAGGTGCCCGATTTCATCGCGCTGCGCGGCGACCCGTCGGACCGCATTCCCGGCGCCAAAGGGATCGGCGCCAAAGGGGCGGCGGCCGTCATCCGCCGCTACGGCTCGCTCGACGCCGCCCTCGGCGATGGGCGTTTTGCCGCGGAGGCCGAGATGCTGCGGCTCTACCGCAAGATCGCGACGATGGACCGGACAGCCCCCATTCCCGAACTCTGCGATCAGACCCCGAGCTGGGACAAGGCGGCGGCGCTGGCCCGCGACTGGGATCTGACCAACCTCGCCGACCGGCTCGCCGCCCTCGCCGAGGAACGCGGCCCGGCGCAAAAAGCGCCTCAATAATCGTAGCTGTAATTGACGCCGATGCCGGTGCCGCTGTTCTGGCCGGCCTCGGTATCGACCGTCACATGATGGCCGAGATCGACCTCGACCGTGACCTTGCTGGTCGGCGGCGACACCCCTTGGGTCACGCCGACCGACACGCCCGGGGCGATGAATTTGCCGGCGCTGATTGCGGCCGTGCTCTGCGCCGTCGGGGTGGCGAGGCCCGGGTTCAGGCTGCTGCTCGCCGCCGTCGCCGGCCCCTGGCCGAGCCGCAGCCAATCAAGGCCGAGACCGCCGCGCAACCGGTCGAGCACGCCCAAATCATGTCCCGACAGCGCCGCCGCCGCCTGCGCCAATTCGAGCCCTTGGCCCGCAGTCATCTGTCGCACGCCGCTGCCAAACAGGACCCGCGCCAGGATCTCGTCGCGCGGCAAGGCCGGCGTCGAACTGAGCTCGACTGTCGGCGCCGACAGGAAACCCCGGATCGCGACCTCGGCGGTGACGTCGGCGGCGCTCGCCTCGGCGACGATGTCGAGCGCCGGGTCGATCCGGGCCGAGCCGTCGAAATAGATGGTGCCGCGCGTGACACGGAAACTCTTGCCGAGCAATGTGTAGCTGCCGCGGCTGGCGTTGAGCGTGCCGCTGATCTTGGGTGCGGCGGCGGTGCCGGTGATCCTGAGCCGGCCGTTCCACTGGCTGTCAAGCCCATGACCCTGCACCAATACCGGGCCTGGAAGCCGCAGCGTGATGTCCAGCGCCACCGGCAGGCTTGGCCCGGCGGCTCCGGACGAGACCGCCGGCGGCGGCGCGCGCCCGCCGATCTCGGTCACCGTCAGCACGACCACCGAGGGCGGCAGGCTGTTCGGCAGGGTGATTTGCGCATGGCCGATCGTCAGCGGCGCGCTCAGCCGGAGATTGTCGAGCGGGCCGCTCAATGCAACGGTTCCGCTCGCGCTGGCCATCAGCTCATCGCTCGCAGCGATGCGAAAATCGGCGAGCTGCGCGGTGAGATCGACGGCGGCGCCGGCAGCCCCGCCCAGCGTCAGACCGCCGGCGGCGGTGACCTTCCCGCCGGCGCCGTCGCCGGCCGACAGCGACACCAGCCGAAAACTGTCGCCATTGCCGACGAGTTCGGCGGCGATATTGGTCAATACCGCGCCGCTGGCGAAATTCTCATAGCGACCGTCCGATAGAACCAGCCGGCCGCTCGCAGCCGGCGCCGCGACGGTTCCGCCAAGAGCCGCATCGACGGTGAATTTGCCGCTCAGCCGGTCTTCGCCGAGCGGCAGCAGCTCGGCGAAATGGCCGATATCGCCGCCGCCCCTGAGGCTCAGAGCGAGCCGCCCTTGCGCCGGCACCGACAGCCGCGGCGGGTTCGCCGTCAAGACCACCGGCAGCGAGCCGTCAAACGCCATCGCATCGCCGCTGAGACCGGTGACCCGGCCGCTGACGGCAAGCGCGCGGCCGTCCCAATCGCCTGTGACCGCAAGCCCGAGGCGCGGCGTGTGCACGTCATGCGCGACCGCCAGCGCGATCCGCGTCGCGGTCACCGCCAAATGTCCGCGCGGGCTGCGCAGCGAGCCGCCGAGTTCGGCGGTCATGGCCAGATCGCCGCGGATATTCGCGTAACCGAGCAGCCGCGCACCGGCGGCCAGCGGCAGATCGCGGGCGTCGAGCCGGAATTGCAGCGCCTCGCCGCGCAGCCTCCCCTCGCCGCCGATCTGTCCGGCGCCGAGACGCAACGAGAGGCGCGACAGCGCGAGCTCGCTTGCCCGCCGCGTCAGCGTGACCGGCTGCAGCAAGGCAAAGCGCTCCTCGTCGAGCGTTCCCGAAAGACGCGCAAGGGTCAGCTCGACGCCGCCGGGCCCGAGCGCGCTCTCGCCGGCCATTGTCAGCGACAGCGGCCGCCCGTCGGCGGCGGCCTCAAACCCGAACCGGCCGGGGCCGCGGCCGGTGAAGGTCGCGTTCGCATGGGTAAACGAGACCAACCCCGCGCGGACCGCGTCGAGGCTGAGCCGCCCCGACCCGCTTGGCCGGCCGCGAAGATCGGTGAGCCGGGCGCTCGCCGCCAACCGGCCGATCGCCATCGCACCGCTCGCCAGCCGGCTGCCGTCGAGCGTCAGGTCCAGCCCCTGTCGGCCGCCATCGGCGGAAAACCGGGCGGCAAGGTTGAGACTGCCGGCAAGCGGCCGCCCGGCAAGCGCCGACCACGCGCCGAGATCCGGGAACCGCCCGTCAAGCGAACCCGCCACCAGACCGCTGCGAAGACCGACCCCCAGATCGCCGCTGAGCGTGCCGGAGGCGGCGGCGAAGCGCAGATCGCGAACCGCGATCGTATCGCCGCCGACAACGCTCGCCGCCAGCGACAGGCGGCCGTCGAGACGGCCGGCGCGAAACCCGCCATCGACCACCGCGACCGGCTGCGAAAGGTCGGCGATCCGGGCCGACAGCCGCATGCGCTCGATCGCCGCCTGGCCGAGGCCAAGGCCGCGCCCGTCGAGTTCCGCCTGCAGCCGGAGGCGGTCGAGCGGACCCTCGGCCGTCACCTTGGCCGTCAGCGCGCCCCTCAACCCGGCGACGAGCGCCGGCCCCAGCCGGTCGAGCCGCGGGACGGCAAACGCCAATGCGGCGCGCAGATCCCGGCTCGCGGGGTCGAAGCGGGCGGTGCCGGTAAGCTGTCCGGCGGCGCCCGCCAGCGTCAATTGATCGAGCGTCACGATCCCGGTGGCGTCACGGCGCAGGACCGCGGCGAGGGTCGGCGCGCTCCCGAGCAGAGCGTCCGCGGCGGCCGTCCCGGTGCGCACTCCGCGGGCCGCGCCGGCAATGTGGAGCAGGCCTACGACGCCGTTATTTCCGCTCGCGGCCCGGCCCGAGCCGGTAATCTCGACGGCTCCGCCGCGCAGATCGATCCGGGCGAGTTCGAGCGTGTGGGCGGCCGGATCGAGGCTCGCCGTCAGCGTCCATGCGATGCGGTCGCCGATCGCGGCGGTCAGCGCTGGCGCCGCCGGCAGTTCAAGCCCGTCGGCCTGGCCGTCGCCGCTGATCGCGAGGCGCAGCTGCGGATCGTCGAGCGCCGCGCTCGCCACGGCCGTGAGCCGGGCGGCAAAGCGGCGCAGCAAGAGGCCGGGTGCGCCGACATCCTGTGCGGCGAGCGCGGCGGTCAGCCGCGGCCGCGAGCGGGTGCCGTCGAGAACGGCATCGATAGTCGCTGAGCCGCGCAGCGCGGCGCCGGTGAGCGCGGCAAACCGCGACAGATCCGGCAGCTCGGCCCGCAGCTGTGCGGCAACCGCGCCGTCTTGGCGCCAGCCGCCATGGCCGGTCAGGGTGCCAAACGCCGCCTTGAGCGTCAGCCGGTCAACCGTCAGGCCGCGGCCGGTGGCGGCGTCGAGCGACAATGTCGCGTTGTCGCCGATCACCGCGGCGAGCGCGGCGGGCAGCAGCGCCGCCACCGCGCCATGGGCGGCGAGCCCGATCTTGGTCTCGCCGGCCAGCGCCAGGCTCGCCGTCGCATCGAGCCGGGCCTTTGTCCCCGCCGTCACCGACGCCCGGGCATGCCAGGCCGAAGGCGGCCCGTCACCCTTGACCGTCAGCGTCAACGGCAGATGATCGCTGCGCTGGAACAGCCGGTCGGCGAGCAGTCCGGTCGGGTCGGCGGCGTTGAGGCGCAGCTCGGTCCTGGGTTCGGCGCCGCGCAAGCTCAGCCGCAGCGACATCTCGCCGGGCTCGCCGTCGATGCGGCGCAGCTCGAGGCGGGCGCCGCGAACGGCGCCGTGAAACGCGAGTTCACCGGTCGCGGTCGCCGTCACCGGCGCGCCCAATACCGGCCGTTCGAGCACCAGGCGCGCGATCGCCAAGCGATCGATCTCGACAACGACCGGCGCATGCAGGAGACGGAGCAACTCGGGCAGCGGCCGCGACGGGCCGGCCGGCGGCCGCGTCTGGATCCACGCTCCGATGCGCAAGAGCCTGAGGCGCAACTCCTTGTCGAGCAGCGCCGCGGGGTCGATCTCGACCGCCGCGTCGCGCAATTCGAGCCAGACGCCGTCGCTATCGGCGAGCGTGATGCGGCGCGCGGTCATCGCAAACGGGACGGTTCCCCCCAACCCCTCGATGCGCCAGACGACGCGCTCATTGCTGGCGAGCCGCGCCAACCCGGCGGCAAGCAGGTCTTTGCCCGGCCGCGTCTGCACGAAACCAAAGGCGGCGGCGAGCGCCACGATCATGACGATGACCGCATAGGCGGCGTAGCGCAGCGCGCGCGCCATCAGAACGCCTCGCCGAGGCTGACATAGACCTGGATCGGAGAATCGCTGCTGCGCCGATAAAGGGGCGTCGCCAGGTCGAGACGCAGCGGGCCGAATGCCGTGTAATAGCGCAGCCCGAGGCCGACCCCGTAAAACAGGCGGTTGCCGAGCTGCGGCACGCTTTGCTCGTAATAGCTGCCGGCGTCGACAAACGGAACCACGCCAATCACCGGCGTGATCTTGACCCGGGCTTCGAAATTCATGACGAGGCTCGATTTGCCGCCGATCGGATCGTTGTTGGAGGCGAGCGGTCCGGCGGTCTGATAGGCGTAGGGACGGATCGTGCCGCCGCCGCCGACATAGATCCGCTGGTCGGCGGGCAGCTCGAACAGGGCCGGCCCGTCGAGGGTTGCGACCGCCGCACGCCCGGCCAGAACCGCGCGCTGATTGGCGCCAAGCGCCAGATAGGTGCTGGCCGAAACGAGGGTCGTCACGTAATTCAGATCGGCCGACGAAAAAATATGGGCCGGGGTGACCGACAGCTCGGCCCGATAGCCGCGGGTCGGGCTCAACAGATTGTCGGTCGTGTCGATCTTCAGGTATCCCGGCAGCGCCACGAGGGCGTAGCGCTGGGTGCGCTGCGCGGCGGTGATGATCGACGAGATATCGGCCAGCTCCTCGACATTGGCCTTTTCGAGCTGCACCCCCAACCCGCCGGTCACCATCCGGTCGAAGCGCCGTTCGATCCCGAGCGTCGTCAGGGCGCGGCGGCTATGGTAGGCGGTCGGCGTATAATCGGCGATCTCCGCGGTCGCGAGAAAATCCTGGTTGGTCACAAACAGATCGGGGCGGCGGAAATTGCCGGTCAACCCATAGACCTGCTGTCCGCCGGTCGCCGACAGCCGCAAATATTCGGCATTGCCGAACAGGTTGCGGTTTTCCCAAAAGGCCTTGGCGGCAACGCCCTGGCTGGTGTTGTAGCCGAGCCCGGCGCCGATCGTGCGCCGTGCGCGTTCCCTCAGTTCGATGCGCATCAGCGCGGCACCGGGGTTTGCCGGATCGGGTTCGGGGGTGATGCGCACGGTGCTGAACAGGCCGCTTTCGATCAGGGTGCGGCGCGTGTCCTCCACTTGCGCGGCGTCGTAGCGGTCGCCGCGCCGCCAGCCGAGCCGGCGCTCGACATAGCCGGGGTTGAGCTGTTCGAGACCCGATATCGTCGCCTTTCCAAAGCGGGTCGCGGCGCCGGGGTCGATGACATAAGTCACCGCCATCAGGTGCGTCCGGTGGTCGATGACCACATCGCGCTTTTCGACCTTGGCAAACGGATGCCCGTTGTTGCCATAGGCGGCGACGAGCGCGTTTTCTGCGGCCACCACCGGCGCGGTGCGGGCCGGCTGTCCGGGGTGCAGCGGCAGCGGCGTCATATTGACCGGCAGCGACAGCGGCTTGCCGTCCGGTCCGACCACCGCAACCGAGCCGACGTGGTAGAGCGGTCCCGGCGACACGGTTACCGTCACCCGGGCCGGGTGTTCGGCCAGATCGAGGCGGTAGGAGAATTGCGCATCCCAATAACCCAGGCTGCGCGCGGCGTCGGTCAGCCCACCGAGATCGCGGTCGGCGCGGCGCGCCAGCGCTTCCGGGCTCGCCGGCGGGCGGTTTTCGAGCGCCTTGAGCTGCGAGACCTGGTCGAGCAGATCGGCCAGCTCGCTCGGCGATGCGCCTTTGACGACGGTGCGGTAGGCGATGTCGGCCCGTCCCGCGACACTCGGGGACAGCGCCACGACCAGCGCCGTCACCGCCGCCATCCGCCGGAGCCGCATCGTCTCCGGACGAAGGCCCGAGCGGGACGCGGTCGGCCGGTCTTCAGGCGCTGCGGCGCGCCGTGGCGGCTTCGAGCCGCCGCTTCAGGCGGCGGATTTCCGGGCTCAGCTCGCGGTCGGGGGTGGAGCGCAAAAACGCGTCGATGCCGCCGCGGTGCTCGATCGTGCGCACCGCCGCCGCGCTGATCCGCAGCCGCACGCGGCCGAGCACGTCGGACAGCACCGAAATCTGCTGCAGATTGGGCAGGAAGCGCCGCTTGGTCTTGTTGTTGGCATGGCTGACATTATGGCCAACCTGGACGCCCTTGCCGGTTATTGCGCATCGCCGCGCCATTGCCAAACCTCTGGACAAGCAAACCAAGAAACTGCGCCGCCCGTTCCTGCCGGTGCGTGACGCCTTTTAGGCGGGTCGGCCGCTCCGGTCAAGAACGCGCCGACCAGATCTGGGCGAGATCGGCCTCGCAACCGCGCATGACCAGCCGAAATCTTTCGCACCCCAATTCCATATCCGGCGAGAACACGCCTTGGTGGGAAAAATATCGGCGATGCGCCGCCTTTCAGTAATCGAGGGTGCGGTCACCCTCACCTTCGTCAAAAGCGAAAGCCGCGTCGACATCCGCGCAACGCCGCCGTTCCAATGCGATCGTCTCGATGATTGCGACCGCGTCGCCGTCGCCGTCGCGCACCACCCATCGCTGGCCGATCCGGGTCTTGGGACCTTCGCGGGCCGGCCAGCAGGTCGCGGTTTTGCGGCCGGCGAGGACAAGGCCGGCGCGTTTGTCGGCGAGCTCGCAACGGTCGCCAAAAGAAAAATGCACCAATCCGCGCCATTCGGGCTCGGCCATCACGTGATCCTTCGGTTTCCGCGCGTCTATTGGCGGGCGACTTGCCGCGCAAAGCGGCTCGACAGCGGCGGCGGGCATGGCACAATTCGACCCGAACGAAAGGAATACCGATGACCACAACCGGCGTCGCCAACCCTTACGAAATCGGGCTCGACAAAAATGCCGCCAATTTCGTGCCGCTGAGCCCGCTCGGCTTTCTCGCGCGCAGTGCGGCGGTGTTTCCCGAGCGCTGCGCCGTGGTTTACGGCGAGCGACGATACAGCTGGCGCGAGGCCCATCAGCGCTGCCGCCGCCTTGCCGGCGCCTTGGCGGGGCGCGGCATCGGACGCGGCGACACGGTCGCGTTGATGGCGCCCAACCTGCCCGAAGCCTTCGAAGCGCATTTCGGGGTGGCGATGGCGGGAGCGGTGCTGAACGCGCTCAACATCCGTCTCGACCCCGAAACAATCGCCTTCATCCTCGCCCATGGCGAGGCCAAGGTGCTGCTGACCGACACCGAGTTTGCCCCGGTCATCGCCGCGGCTCTGGGCCGGCTCGAGCGCAAGCCGCTGGTCGTCGACATCGCCGATCCGCTGGGCCCGGGCGGGCAACGCCTCGGCGAAACCGATTACGAGTCGTTTCTCGGCGAGGCGAGCCCGCAATTTGCGCCGCTTCTGCCGGACGACGAATGGGAGGCGATCGCGCTCAATTACACCTCCGGCACCACCGGCAACCCCAAGGGGGTCGTCTATCATCACCGGGGCGCTTATCTGAACGCGCTCGGCAACATCCTGGTCTGGGGCATGCGGCAGCACCCGACCTATTTGTGGACCCTGCCGATGTTCCACTGCAATGGCTGGTGCTTTCCGTGGACGGTGACCGCTCTGGCCGGCACCCATGTCTGTCTGCGCCGGGTCGAGCCGGCGGCGATCTATGACATGATCCGGCGCCACCGGGTGACCCATTTGTGCGGCGCCCCGGTGGTGATGAACATGCTGTTGAACCCGGGCGAGGGCGTCGACCGCAGCCTCGATCACCCGGTCGCGATGATGACCGCCGGGGCGCCGCCGCCGGCGGCGGTCATCGAAGGGATGGAGGCGGCGGGGTTCCACATCACTCATGTCTACGGCCTGACCGAAGTCTATGGCCCGGCCACGGTCTGCGCCTGGCACGACGAATGGGACAGCCTGCCGAATGCCGAGAAGAGCCGGCTCAAGGCGCGGCAAGGGGTGAATTATCCGGTGCTCGACGGGCTGATGGTCGCCG
>JAJPIH010000177.1 GCA_021324875.1 Alphaproteobacteria bacterium | reverse complement strand
CATGCCCGACGAAAACGGCCTCGACCTCATTCCGCGGATCAAGAAAATGCGACCCGATCTGCGCATCATCGTTATGAGTGCGCAGAACACCTTGCTGACCGCGGTCAAGGCGACCGAGCGCGGCGCTTTCGAATACCTGCCCAAGCCGTTTGACCTGCGCGAGCTGGTCAGCGTCGTCGAACGGGCCTTGACCGCGCCCGATCCATCCGTCAACGGCCCCGACGAGGAGATCGAAGAACAGCTGCCGTTGATCGGCCGCTCGCCGGCGATGCAGGAGGTGTATCGCGTCATCGCCCGGCTGATGGGCACCGACCTGACCGTGACGATTGTCGGCGAGAGCGGTACCGGCAAGGAGCTTGTGGCGCGCGCCCTGCACAATTACGGCAAGCGGCGCACCGGGCCGTTTGTCGCGATCAATATGGCGGCGATCCCGCGCGAGCTGATCGAAAGCGAATTGTTTGGCCACGAGCGCGGCGCCTTTACCGGCGCCACCCAGCGCAATATGGGGCGCTTTGAGCAGGCGCAGGGGGGCACGCTGTTTCTCGACGAAATCGGCGACATGCCGCTCGAGGCCCAGACGCGGCTGTTGCGGGTGCTGCAGGAGGGCGAATTTACGGCGGTGGGCGGGCGGGCGCCGATCCGCGCCGATGTTCGGATCATCGCTGCTACCCACCACGATTTGCGGCTGCTGATCCGGCAGGGCCTGTTTCGCGAGGATCTCTATTACCGGCTCAATGTTGCGCCGGTGCGGCTGCCGCCGCTGCGCGAGCGCATTGCCGACCTTCCGGCGCTGGTGCGCCATTTCGCGGCCCAGGCGGTGCGCGAGGGATTTCCGCCCAAGCGGCTCGACGAGGAAGCGATGGAGCGGCTGCGCCGCTACCGCTGGCCGGGCAATGTGCGCGAGCTCGAAAACCTGATCCGCCGACTGGCGGCGCTCTATTCGCAAGAGGTGATCGGCGCGGCGATCATCGAGGCCGAGCTCGGCGAGGCGCGGGAAACCGCCGAGGCCGCGACCGCCGCCGCCGGCGAGGGGCTGGCCGGCGCCGTCGAGCACCACATCCGCGGCTATTTCGCCGCGCACAAGGGCGGACTGCCGGCCGCCGGCTTGTATGGCCGGGTGCTGCGCGAGGTCGAACGGCCGCTGATCGTGCTGACCCTCGGCGCCACCCGCGGCAACCAGATCAAGGCCGCCCATCTGTTGGGGTTGAACCGCAATACCTTGCGCAAGAAGATACGCGAGTTGGACATCCCGGTGGTGCGCGGGCTAAAGTAGCCGGCGTCTCGCGGACACCGCGGAGCGCTGTTCGCGGCCCGCGAGGGGCGGGGGCATGACCCGCCGGAACCGCGGCCCGCGCCGCTGCGCGGTCGGCTAGGGGTGGTGGATGAAGCTGATGCGGCGGGTTCGGGGGTGGGCCGGCCGAATCGGTCTGTGGCGCAAACTGGCGATCGCGCTGGTCGTCGCGGCCCTCGCCGCCGGGGTGGCGACCTATCTCGCGGTGACCGGGGAGCCGCCCTTCGCCGGCAAGCCCGGCGCGATCGTGTCGCTGTTCAACCTCGATCTCGCGCTGCTGTTTGCGCTGGGTGTGCTGATCGCCAACCGGCTATTGCAGGTCTGGGCCGAGCGCCGACGCGGGCTGGCCGGTTCGCGATTGCAGATTCGCCTGGTGGTGCTGTTCGGGCTGATCGCCGTCATCCCGACGGTCTTTGTCGCGTTCTTTTCATACCTGTTCTTCAGCTATGGCGTGCAGGCGTGGTTCAGCGACAGGGTTCGCACCGCGATCTCGAATTCGCTCGCCGTCGCCGAAGCCTATCTGCACGAGCACCAGCAGGCGATTCGCGCCGACGCGCTGGCGATGGCCAATGACCTCAACCGCGACGCGGTGCAACTGGCGCTCGACCCGGCTCGCCTCGACCAGGTCGTCTCGGCCCAGGCGGCGTTGCGCGGTCTGACAGAGGCGATGGTGTTCGACCGCGACGGCCATGTCCTGGCCCGCTCGAGCCTGTCCTTTACCCTCGGTTTCGAGCCGGTTCCCGATGGGGCGATGCACGTCGCCGACGAGGGCGAGGTCGCGATCATGACCAGCGACAGCGACAATCGGGTGCGCGCGCTGGTCCGCCTCGATCAATTCGGCCCCGTCTATTTGTATGTCGGCCGCTATATCGAGCCCAAGGTCCTCAACTACATGGAGGAAACGCAACGCGCCGTCGAACAGTACCGGCGGGCCGAGAGCCAGCGGTCCGGGTTTCAGGTGACGTTTGCGCTGATCTATTTGATGGTGGCGATGCTGTTTCTGGTTGGGGTGGTTGCGATCGGGATCAATTTCGCCACCCAGCTCGCCATCCCGATCAGTCGCCTGGCCACGGCGGCCGAGCAGGTGCGCGCCGGCGACCTGGCGGCCCGCGTGCCCGAGGGCGAGCGCGATGATGAGCTGGCTTCGCTAAGCCGCGCCTTCAATCGGATGACCGATCAGATCGAAAGCCAGCAGCGCGAGTTGCGCGAGGCCAATCGCCAGCTCGACGAGCGTCGCCGGTTTACCGAGACGGTGCTGACCGGGGTCTCCGCCGGGGTCATTGGGCTCGACCGCGCCGCGCGCATCTATTTGCCGAACCGCTCCGCCTCGGCGCTGCTCGGGGTCGATCTCGAGCAGTCGATCGGCATGGATCTGGCGGAGGTGGTGCCCGAAATGTCGGGGTTGCTGGGTGAGGCTGAACGCCGCCCCGACCGCCTCGCCCAAGGCCAGGTCCAGCTCGCGCGCGGCAATAGCTCACGCACGCTGTTGGTCCGGATTGTCGCCGAACATGATGAGCGCGAGGTCAGCGGTTTTGTCGTCACCTTCGACGACATCACCGAACTCTTGTCGGCGCAGCGCAAAGCGGCCTGGGCCGACATTGCCCGCCGTATCGCCCATGAGATTAAGAACCCGCTGACCCCGATCCAGCTTGCCGCGGAACGGCTGCGGCGGCGCTATCTGAAAGAAATCAACCAGGACCGCGAAACCTTTACCGCCTGTACCGACACGATCGTCCGCCATGTCGGCGATATCGGCCGGATGATTGACGAATTTTCGGCTTTTGCGCGCATGCCGGCGCCGGTTCTGAAGCCGGAGAATCTGGTCGAAATCGTCCATCGCGCGATGTATCTGCAGCAGAGCGCGCATCGCGACATCAGCTTCACGACCCGCTTTCCCGAACCGCCGGTGGTCTTGAATTGCGATGCGCGGCTGGTCGGGCAGGCGGTGCTCAATATCGTCAAGAACGCGATCGAAGCGATCGAGGCGCGCCGCCATGAGGATCCGAGCGGCGAGCCCGGTCGGATCACGGTCGCGGTGGCTGAGACCGCAAGTCAGATCGTGGTGACGGTCGAGGATAACGGCATCGGTCTGCCAAAACAGGGCCGGGAGCGCCTGACCGAGCCCTATGTCACAACCCGGACCAAAGGCACCGGGCTTGGCCTCGCGATTGTCAAAAAGATCATGGAAGACCATGGCGGCGAGTTGGTGCTGGAAGATGGCGATGCGGGCGGGGCGACGGTCCGCCTGGTCTTCTCAGCCGAGGCGCGTGCGATTGAGCGCCCCGACCCGACCGATCGAGCCCTGGCGTTGAGCGAACCTGCCGATGGCGCATGACATCCTGATTGTCGACGACGAGGCCGATATCCGCATGCTAATCGCGGATGTCCTCAGGGATGAGGGCTACACGACGCGCGAGGCGGCCGACAGCACCCAGGCCCTGGCGGTGATCCACTCGCGCCAGCCCAGCCTCGTTATTTTGGACATCTGGCTGCAAGGCAGCGAATTGGACGGGATCGAAATCCTCCGATTGCTGCGCGCCGAGATGCCGTCCGTGCCGGTGATCATGATCAGCGGCCACGGGACGATCGAAGGCGCGGTCGAGGCGATCAAGCTCGGCGCCTACGATTTCATCGAGAAGCCGTTCAAATCCGACCGTTTGCTGCTGGTTGTGGCGCGCGCGATCGAGGCGGTGCAATTGCGCTCTGAAAACGCCGAGCTCAAATTGCGCGCCGGCGGCGATATCGACCTTGTCGGGATCTCGCCCGCCGCCAACCAACTGCGCCAGCAGATCGACAAGGCGGCGCCGACCGGCAGCCGGGTGCTGGTGACCGGTCCGCCGGGATCGGGCAAGGAAGTGGTGGCCCGGCTGCTGCACCTGCGCTCGCGCCGCGCCAAGGGCCCGTTCATCCCGGTGAATTGCGCGATGATGCGGCCCGAGCGGCTCGAAATCGAGCTGTTTGGCACCGAATACGCCATCGACGGCGCGCCGCGCAAAATCGGCACCTTCGAGCGCGCGCATGGCGGCACCCTGTTTCTCGACGAGGTCGCCGACATGCCGCTCGAAACCCAGGGTAAGATCGTCCGGGCGTTGCAGGAACAAACCTTCGAGCGGATCGGCGGGTCAAGCCGGGTCGAGGTGGATGTTCGCGTCATCGCCTCGACCAATCGCGAACTGGCCGCCGAAATCGGCGCCGGCCGGTTTCGCGAGGACCTGTTTTACCGCCTCAACGTGGTTCCGATCAGAATGCCGCCGTTGCGCGAGCGGCGAGAAGACATCCCGCTGTTGGCGCGGCATTTCATGGCCCGCGCCTCCGAGGCGGCGCGGATCGCGGCGCGCGAAATCGGCGAAGATGCGATGGCGGCGCTGCAGGCCTATTCCTGGCCCGGCAATGTGCGGCAATTGCGCAATGTCATCGACTGGCTGCTGATCATGGCGCCGGGCGAGGCCCGCGAACCGATCCGCGCCGACATGCTGCCCAACGAGATTACGGCCATCGCGCCGACCGTCGTCAAATGGGAGAAGGCCAACGAAATCATGACATTGCCGCTGCGCGACGCGCGCGAGGTGTTTGAGCGCGAATATCTGGTGGCGCAGGTGACCCGGTTTGGCGGCAACATCTCGCGCACCGCCGCCTTTGTCGGCATGGAGCGTTCGGCGCTGCACCGAAAACTGAAATCGCTGGGCCTGTTCGGCAACGACCGCGCGGCGGTCAAATTCGGGGCTTAAGCCGGCGATGTCGCGCATCGCCTATGTCGGCGGGCAGTATGTGCCGCATCGCACCGCCGCCGTGCATATCGAGGACCGCGGCTACCAGTTCGCCGACGGCGTGTACGAAGTGCTGGCGGTGTGCGGCGGCCGGCTCGTCGACGAAGAGCGCCACCTGGCAAGGCTCGGCCGCTCGCTCGGCGAGTTGCGGATCGCGCCGCCGCTGGCGGATGCCGCGCTCCGCCTCGTGCTGCGCGAAATCGTCCGCCGCAACCGTGTCGGCGACGGCCTTGTCTATATCCAGGTTACGCGCGGCACGGCGCCGCGCGAGCATGCGTTTCCGGCCAGGGCAAAAGCGGTTCTCGTCGTCACCGCACGCCGTCGCCGGCCGGTCGATCCCGGCCTCGCCGAGAACGGGGTGGCGGTGATCACGATCCCCGACCTTCGCTGGCAGCGCTGCGACATCAAAGCAGTGGCGCTGACCGCCAATGTCCTCGGCAAGCAAGCCGCGCGCGAGGCCGGCGCCTACGAGGCCTGGCTGGTCGATCGCGACGGATGGGTCACCGAAGGCACCTCGACCAATGCCTGGATCGTCACGGCCGAGGGGGCGGTCGTCACCCATCCCGCCGACCGGGCGATATTGAACGGCGTAACCCGTCTTGCCGTGCTCGACATTCTGCGCGGCGACGGCCAGATCGCGATCGAGCGGCCGTTTACGGTCGCCGAGGCGAAGCAGGCGCGCGAGGCGTTTTTGACGAGCACAACCAACGAGCTGCTGCCGGTGGTGCGGATCGACGGCGACAGCATCGGCAATGGCGCGCCGGGGCTGCTGACCCGGCGGCTGCGCGAGCTCTACCGCGCGCATGTGGCGCGAGCGGCGGCGGCCCAATGAGCGCCGCTGCGCCGCCCGACCTTGCCCGCCCGCGCGCGATCCTGTTCGACTGGGACAACACGCTGGTCGACACTTGGCTGACCATCCACGAGGCGCTGAACCATGTCATGGCGGCGATGGGCAAGCCCTTATGGTCACTCGCCGAGACCCGCGCCCGCGTGCGGCTGTCGCTGCGCGAAAGCTTCCCGCAGCATTTCGGCGAGCGTTGGGAAGAGGCGCGCGCGATCTATCTCGATCGCTTTCGCGCCATCCACCTCGACCGCCTGACGCCGCTGCCGGGCTGCGCCGAGATGGTGGCGCGCCTTGCCGCGGCGGGGATCTTTCTCGGGGTGGTCAGCAACAAGACCGGGCCACTACTGCGACGCGAGGCCGAGGAACTCGGCTGGACCGCCTATTTCGGCCGGATTGTCGGCGCCGGCGACGCGATGGCCGACAAGCCTGACCCGGCGCCCATTCATCTTGCTCTTGAACCAAGCGGTCTGCGGGCGGGGCCGGAAGTGTGGTTTGTCGGCGATACCGGCGTCGATCTTGAATGCGCCGCCAATGCCGGTTGTGTCGGCGTGTTGTTGGGCGGTGACCTGCAGGGTGAAGAACTCAACAACTGCGCGCCGCATATGACATTTGCCGATCCGGCAGCGCTGCTGCGCTTTTTCCGGGGCTTGTGATTTATTTCGGCGAGCCCATTTCCGATTTCGGCACCGGCGGTGCAGGGCGTCGGTTGCCTGCAGCGCGAGGAACCCGTCCCGGTTCCGCTAAAAAAGTTGAGTGGGGGATACCCATGTCTGCGGAGAAATAACAAAACGTTCAGGACGTGTTCCTGAACCATGTTCGCAAGAATAAAACCCCGGTTACGGTGTTTCTTGTGAACGGCGTCAAGCTGCAAGGCATCATCACTTGGTTCGACAATTTTTGCGTGCTGCTGCGCCGCCACGCGCACTCGCAACTGGTCTATAAGCATGCGATTTCCACAGTGATGCCAGCGCAGCCGATCCAGCTGTTCGAGCCGGGCAAGGAAAGCGAGGAACTCTGAGCAACCCCGACGGCAAAAGCACGTTTTCCGGAGCCAACGGCGCCGGCACGAGCCGGGCGCTGGTCCTCCATCCCGCACCCCGCTCGGCGTCTGCGCCGCACAACGGCGCGTCGCTGCGCCCGCTCGAGGCGCGGCTCGAAGAGGCGGTCGGGCTCGCCCGCGCCATCGGATTGGAGGTGGTGCGCGCCGAGATCGCCCGCATCGGGCGGCCGCGGCCGGCAACCCTGTTCGGCACTGGCACCGTCGAGCATTTTCGCCTGCAGATCAAAGACGACGAGGTTGGCCTGGTCGTTGTCGACGGTGTGCTGTCGCCGGTGCAGCAACGCAACCTCGAACGCAGTTGGCAGGCCAAGGTCATCGACCGCACCGGGCTGATCCTGGAAATTTTTGGCGCCCGGGCGCGAACCCATGAGGGGCGCTTGCAGGTCGAACTGGCGGCCCTCTCCTACCAGCGCTCGCGCCTGGTGCGATCGTGGACGCATCTTGAACGCCAGCGCGGCGGGTTCGGGTTTCTCGGCGGCCCGGGCGAGAGCCAGCTCGAAATCGACCGGCGCCTGATCGGCGAGCGGATCGCGCGATTGCGGCGCGAACTCGAAGGCATCAAACGCACCCGTTCGCTGCACCGCGAGGCGCGGCGCCGGGTGCCCTATCCGGTCGTGGCACTGGTCGGCTACACCAATGCCGGGAAATCAACCTTGTTCAACCGGCTGACCCGGTCGGCGGTGACCGCCGACGACATGTTGTTCGCCACCCTTGATCCGACCATGCGGCGGCTCGAATTGCCATCGGGCCGGACCGTGATCCTGTCGGACACGGTGGGCTTCATCTCGGAACTGCCGACCCATCTCGTCGCCGCGTTCCGCGCCACCCTTGAGGAAGTGATCGAGGCCGATCTTGTTGTCCATGTGCGCGACGCCCATCATCCCGACAGCGACGCGCAGGCTGAAGACGTGCGCGCGGTGCTGGCCGATCTCGGCATCGATGAGACCGCCGAAGAGCGGATCATCGAGGTTATGAACAAGATCGACCTGCTCGATCCGGCCGCTCTTGCCGCGCTGACCAACCACGCCGCGCGCAACCCGCATCGGGTGGCGCTGTCGGCGATGACCGGCGAAGGCTGCGCGGATCTGCTGACGCTGATCGACCGCCGGCTCGAGACCGACACGCGCCCGTTGCGCCTTGAAATCCCGCTGAGCGACGGCAAGACGCTCGCCTGGGTTTATCGCCATGGCGAGGTTATCGGCCGTCGCGACGACAACGATGCCGCGCATCTCTCGGTACGCATGTCGGAAGAGGATATCGCGCGGTTGCGTCACCACCAGCGCGCGCATTAACGGTTTGCCGGTTGGCCGCCTGACATCCAATCAGCGGGATTGGCGCGGCGCCGCGGTGGGCGGCAGCAAAAGGTGGGTATGGCCGTCGCGACAATCGGGGATGAAGCCGAGCGCCGCCCAGAACTTTTCGCTTCCGGCGGCGGCATTGACCGTCACTAACCGGTCGCGCATCTCCGGCCGACCAAGCAGAAACAGCGCCAACTGCCGACCGATGCCTCGCTGGCGAGCCGCCTTTGCGACATAAAAGCGACGCATACGCACCGCCTCCGGGATGTCGGGATCCAGCGTCATTCAGCCAATGCCGATCAGGCGCTCGTCGAGAAAAGCCGCAAGCAACACCTCGCCGCCACGGTCAAAACGGGCCTCGCCGGCCTGCCATTCGGCTGCCAGCCGATCGAGCATCCGGTAGCCGCCGCGGCGCGCCTCTTCGGCCAGCACGCCAAAACCGATCGGCAGCGCCTCCTCGACCCGTTCGATCCTGAAGGTCAAGGGCGCCCCGGTTTCGCCGATCGGGCGGCGGCGGCCGAGGAGTCGTCGCGCTTGACCTCGTTCCATAACCCGTCGAGGGCGGCGAGATCCGGACCGAGCCCGCGCTCGGCGGCGAGCGCCTCGACCCGGCGAAAGCGCCGCTCGAATTTGGCAGTGGCGCCACGCAACGCAGCCTCGGGGTCGATGTCGAGCTTGCGCGCCAGATTGGCGGCGGCAAACAGGATGTCGCCCACCTCGTCTTCGACCCGGGCGCGATGTGCCGGGTCGCGTTGGTCGCCATCCAGCTCGGCCTGGAGCTCGGCGATTTCTTCGCCGAGCTTGGCGATCACCGGCGGCACCGTCGGCCAGTCGAACCCGATGCGCGCGGCGCGCGCCTGAACCTTGGCGGCGCGCAGCAATGCCGGCAAGGCGAGGGCGATTCCGTCGAGCACGCTGTCGCGGGCGCCGGCGGCGGCAGCCTTGGCCGCGCGCTCCTTGGCCTTGTGCGCCTCCCAGGCGGCCGTCTGGGCAGCGGCGGTCTTGATCTCGGCATCGCCAAAGACATGCGGGTGACGGCGCACCATCTTGTCGGCGATCGCAGCCGCGACATCGCAGAAATCGAACAGTCCGGCTTCCTCGGCCATGCGCGCAT
>JAJPIH010000379.1 GCA_021324875.1 Alphaproteobacteria bacterium | reverse complement strand
GCTCGCTCCGCCGGCCGCGACGTCATCGATCTCGGCATGGGCAACCCCGACGGGCCGACCCCGCCGCATATCGTCGCCAAGCTGATCGAGGCGGTGCAGAACCCGAAAACCCACGGCTATTCGGTCTCGCGCGGGATTGCCGGGCTGCGGCGGGCCTGCGCCGGCTATTACGCGCGCCGCTTCAATGTCGAGCTTGATCCCGAACGCGAGGTCATCGTGACCCTGGGCTCGAAGGAGGGGCTGGCCAATCTGGCGCAGGCGATCACCGCGCCCGGCGATATCGTCCTCGTGCCTAATCCGTGCTACCCGATCCATGCCTTCGGCTTCATCATGGCCGGGGCGTCGGTACGTCATGTTCCGGTCGGGCCGGAATTCGATTTTCTGGCCGAACTGAAAAAGGCGGTGCGGCATTCGGTTCCCGCCCCGCTCGCGATCGTCCTGAATTTTCCGGCGAACCCGACCGCGCAGACTGTCGACCTCGATTTCTACGGCGAGATCATCGCGTTTTGCCGTCGCCACCAAATCTTCGTGTTGTCCGATCTCGCCTATGCCGAGATTTATTTTGACGGCAAGCCGCCGCCCTCGATCCTCGAAATTCCCGGCGCGCGCGACATCGCGGTCGAATTCACCTCGCTCAGCAAGACCTATTCGATGGCCGGTTGGCGGATCGGCTTTGCGGTCGGCAATGCCCGGCTGATCGCCGCCCTCTCCCGGGTCAAGTCCTATCTCGATTACGGCGCCTTCACCCCCATTCAGGTGGCCGCGACCGCGGCGCTGAACGGGCCGCAGGAATGTATCGCCGAGACCCGGGCGCGCTACCAGGCGCGGCGCGACGTGATCATCGACGGGCTGCGTCAGGCCGGATGGGAGGTGCCGCCGCCGGCGGCGACAATGTTCGCTTGGGCGCCGATCCCGGCGCAATTCCGTTCGCTCGGCAGCCTCGGCTTTTCGAAATTGCTGCTCGAACGGGCCAATGTCGCGGTGTCGCCGGGGATCGGGTTTGGCGAATACGGCGAGGGCTTTGTCCGGATCGCGCTGGTCGAGAACCGTCAGCGGCTGCGCCAGGCGGCCCGCAACATCAAGGCATTCCTGTCGGGGCGCAATACCGCCGATCTCGGCTCCCGCAGCGAGCCTCTGGCCGCCGCATCATAGTCCGCGACCGAGGCCGGGCCCCGGCCGCGCAGTTGCGAGATCATCGTTGCCCGCGCCGCGACGGGCGGAATCGCTCGGCGCCGATTTATGGCGCGCCGCCAGGCCGCCCCGAAGTGCGGCCCAACGGGCATCCACAGCCTGGCACGATCGAGCCTGGCGCGATTGCCGTCGATATAGCGATCCTTACAGCCCGCCACCGCTTGACCCATGCTCAATTTCAGGCCCGACAGCGCAACTCATTGATCTCCCGCGCGGAGCGAGCGGCGGTATTTCTTACAGCCTGATCTCACTCGGTCGATCGACAGGAAATGTTCATCTGGCCAATAAGTTAAGCTTAATTTTTTAGCGCGCGGGCGCCGCTTCTTGCGGCCCACACCGTGTCCGGCCTGTCGGAATAGTTGACAACCCGGCGCCGCCATACGCCGCAACGGTACGGATTCCGGCAAACCGACGGTTGGCGCGGATTTTGCGTCCGTTAACCAAGAAACGTGGGAGGAGCATCATGGACCGTCTCGGCTGGCGAAGCAGCGTGCTCACGGCGACCATTCTGGCCGGCTTTGGTGTCGCCGGTCCGGCGCAGGCCTCTCTGACATTGTTCCAGAGCTTCACCGCAGCCGGCGAATCGGCCTCGACCGACGGCTGTGGTTCGAGCGGAGCGACCTGTACACTCGATTCGCTGATCCCGGCGGGCTCAACGATCCAAGCCGACTATCTCTACAGTTCGACCTACGCCAACACCACCAACCCCAACGGTGTTACCCTCAGCCAGGGTGCCAACATGGTCACTCCGACCTTCACACCGTTGGGTGTCAATAACGGATTCTTGCAAGCTTGGCGCGCCAATGTCACCGGTTTTGTCCAGGCCAATGCCAGCCTCGGCTCATTGACCACCTGGACCGTCAACGAAGGCACGCAGACCGCGGCGATCGACGGCGAGGGGTTGGTCATTGCCTATACCAATCCGGCGATCTCCAATACCCAGACCGTGGCCATCCTCGACGGATTTTCCTCCTCATCGGGCGACACCTCCCATATCAATTTCAGCGCCCTGCCCGCGGGGTTCACAGCTACAATGCAGATTGGCGACGGGTTCAGCTTTGATGGATCCGACCCGAACAACCCGGCCGATACTGCCCAGGTCTCGACCATCGCTGTCAATGGCACCGATTTGACCACGGTCGCCGGGCATTGCGACGACAGCCAGACGTCGCCTTGCGAAGATGGCAGCTTGATCACGGTCGGTGCGATCAACGCCGGGCCGGACAACGACCCGTTCACGCCATTTCCGTGCACCGGCCTCACTTGCATCGGCATGGACCACGAAAACTACAATCTTGCCAATATTCTGAATGTCGGGGATACGAGCGCGACGCTGACGACCGTCAATCCAAGCGGCGACGACAATATTTTCCTTGAAGTCTTTGAGTTCAGCGTACCCGCCCAGGTCGTCACGACACCTGAGCCCAGCGCGATTGCGCTACTCGGCTTTGGGCTGGCCGGGCTCGGCTGGGCGCGTCGCCGCGGCTCTCGCCGCCAGCAATAACCACCGGCGGCGCTGCCGCGTCGCCCGCTAAAGAGGCCGTGAGCGGCGCGGCGGCGAACTTTTCCGCGATTCGGGCGGCGACGGCACCCCGGCGGCTTCAAGCGCCCGGCGCTGGCGGGCGGCAAGCGCGGCCTCGTTGAAATCGTCGATCAATTCGTGAAACAGCCGGTGCCAGTTGATCTCGGCTTTGAGGTGCAAAAACACCGAGCCGAGCCCGACCGCGGCCCGATCCATAAACACAAATTCGCGCGGCGGCCTGACCCCGCCCAGGCGCCGGATGTCGCGATGGACGCTCTCGACGATCTCGGCGCCGTCGGCGCCGTTGCCCTTTTCCTGGATCCGCCGCGTCCGGTCGTCGAGCAACGGGCCATAGACATAGAGCGCCCAGCGGTTCAGCACCGCGATCATTTCGTTCGACAGATTGCCAAAGCCCCAGCGACGGTAGGCCTCGACCGCGAGGTCGCGGTCGCCGCGATCGAGGGCGTGATAGAGATCGATGACGCCTCGCACGAAATGCGCGGGGAATACGCGAATGCAGCCGAAATCGAGAAGGTTGACGGTGCCGTCGGGGGCGACCGTGTAATTGCCGAGATGCGGATCGCCGTGGATCACGCCGAAATGGTAGAATGGCACATACCAGATCCGAAACATGCGCAGCGCGATCCGGTTGCGGGTCTCGAGCGGTGCCGTGGCAATGTCGAGGATCGGGGCGCCGTCGAGCCAGGTCATCGTCAACAGCCGGCTGGTCGACAATTCGGGCAGCGGGCGCGGCACCGCGACCCCGGTTTCACCCTTCAAAATCGCACCATAAAGGCGTAGATGCGCGGCTTCACGCCGGTAATCGAGCTCTTCGCGCAGCCGCTCGGCAATCTCGGCGTGGATTTCGGCGGTGGTGACGGCGCGGTCGTAGCGCTCGTAGATGCCCATCGCCAATTTGAGCTGCGCGAGATCGGCCTCGACCGCCGCGGCCATATCGGGATATTGCAACTTGCAGGCAAGTGGCGTGCCGTCGAGGGCGGTGGCGCGATGCACCTGGCCCAATGAGGCGGCGCGCGCCGCGGTTCGCTCAAAGCGCAAGAATCGCCGCTCCCAGCCCGGACCGAGTTCACCCGCCATGCGCCGGCGGACAAACGGCCAGCCCATTGCCGGGGCATTGGCCTGCAATTGGATCAACTCGTTGACATATTCCTTGGGCAAGGCGTCCGGAATCGTGGCGAGCAATTGCGCCACCTTCATCAGCGGCCCCTTGATGCCGCCCAGCGCCGCCTTGAGCTCGGCAGCGTGCCGGCCACGGTCGACCGGGATGCCGAGATAGCGCTCGCCCGCGAGCCGCGCCCCGAGCCCGGCCATCGCGCTGCCGACCTGCGCGTAGCGCCGGACCCGGCCGGCAAATGTGTCCTCGTCAGCCACGTGACCAGCCAGTCCGGTTTTGCGAAAGAGCCCGATATCGACCGGCGCCTTCAACCCGCCTTGCCCGGCCTTGATCGACCCCGATCGCGGCGTGGACGCCGTCACCGCCGCCGCACCGCCCGTTGCGCTGCGAGCGATGGGTGACGGCGGCGCACCCACGATCTTCGCCAAACCGGTAGGGATGGCTCGCCGAACAGGTCAACCGAGCTGCTCCAATTCGTCGATAAAAGCAGCGACGACCCCCAGCCCCTTCGACCAAAAGGCGGGGTCGGACGCGTCGAGGCCAAAGGGTGCGAGCAATTCGCGGTGGCGCAGCGTCCCACCCGCCTTGAGCAGGTCGAGATAGCGCTCGGCAAACCCCTCATGAGCGTCCTCATAGACCGCATAGAGCGAATTCACCAAGCAATCGCCAAAGGCATAGGCATAGACGTAAAACGGCGTGTGGATGAAATGCGGAATATAGGACCAGTAATGGCGGTAGACGCCGTCGAGCTGCAACGCCGGTCCGAGGCTCTCGCGCTGCACCTCCAGCCATAATTCCGCGATCTGGTCGGGGGTCAGCTCGGCCTCGCGGCGCGCCTCGTGCAGGCGCATCTCGAAGGTGACAAAGGCGATCTGGCGCACCACGGTGTTGAGCATGTCCTCGACCTTTTGCGCGAGCATGATCTTGCGCCGGCCGGGGTCGGTCTCCCGCGCCAACAGCGCCCGGAAGGTCAGCATCTCGCCAAACACCGAGGCGGTCTCGGCCAGGGTCAGCGGTGTGTCGGCCATCAGATAGCCGCGCGGGGCGGCCAGTACCTGATGCACGCCGTGACCCAATTCGTGCGCCAAGGTCATCACATCGCGCAGCCGGCCCTGGTAGTTCAGCAACAGATAGGGGTGGGCGCCGGGCACGGTCGGATGGGCAAAGGCGCCGGAGGCTTTGCCCGGACGCACCGGCGCATCGATCCACGGGCGGGTGAAAAACCTGCGGCCGATTTCGGCCATTGCCGGCGAAAACGCGTGATAAGCGGCCAATACGGTGGCTTCTGCCTCTTGCCAGGGGACCACCCGGTCGTCGTCACCCGGCAGCGGCGCGTTGCGGTCCCAGAACGGCAGCCGGTCCACCCCGAACCAGCGCGCCTTCAGGCGGTAGTAGCGGTGCGACAGCCGCGGATAGGCCGCGCGCACCGCCGCGATCAGCGCGTCGACGACCTCGTCCTCGACAAAATTGGCGAGGTTGCGCGCCGAAATTGGGCGTTTGAAGCCGCGCCAGCGGTCTTCGATCTCTTTGTCTTTGGCGAGCGTATTGGTGATCAGCGCAAAACTGCGCGCATGCCGGCCGAGGACCTCGCCGATCGTCTGTCCCGCTTCGCGGCGCAGCTCGGGATCGGCATCGGACAACAGGTCGAGCGCTTCGGCCTCGGTCAGCTCGCGCCCGCGGAACGGAAAGCGCAGATCGGCGATCGTCTCGTCAAACAGCCGGGTCCAGGCGGCGCGGCCGGCGACCTGTTTTTCGTGCAGCAGCTTTTCGAGTTCGTCCGACAGCTGATAGGGCCGAAAGGCGCGGATGTCGCGCAGCCATGGCCGGTAATGGGCGAGCGCCGGATCTGTTTGCTTGGCCGCCAGTTCGACCTCGTCGAGACGGTTCAATTCGAGCGTGAAAAACAACAGCTTCGTCGAGGCGGCATTGATCCGCTCCTCGACCGTTTGAAAAAAGCGGCCGATCTCGGGATCACCAAGATTGCCGGCATGGACCAGCGAGGCGTAACTCGAAATCCGGCCGGCGAGCTCCTGCAACCGCTCGTATTCGCCGATCGCCGCCCCCAATTCGGCCCCGGAAAGCGTGGCAAGCCGGCCCTCGTAGCGACGGCAAAACGCGTCGGCCGCGTCGGCGAGCAGTCGCTGGTCGCGCGCCAATTCGGGGCTGTCGCGGTGCGGGGAAAGGTCGCTCAGATCCCATTCGGGCAACGGCCCGAGACCGTTCTTCTTGTCGGTTGCCGCGGTTGCCGTCGCAACCTGCATCTGTCCTCTCCCGAGAATTCCATTGCCATGAGCCGGTTCGGCCCTGCACCCCATATGGGCGCACCTTACGAGCCGCCCAAGTCGGCCGGGGCGACGCAATCTCGCCGCGATCCGTTCGCGCCGCACCGGCCGCGGATGCTAAGCTCGCCAAGCCAAGTTCCAACCGGAAGACCAAGCATGGACCGCGAATACGAAACGATCCGGGCCGAGGACCGCGGCGAGGGGGTGATCTTGTTGACCCTCGACCGGCCGCAGGTCGCCAACGCGCTTAACACCCAGATGGGGCGCGACTTGCTGGCGTTTTTTGATCATGTCAACGGGGCGCCGGCGCTGGCCCGCGCGATCGTTCTGACCGGCGCCGGGGAGCGCGCCTTTTGCGCGGGCGGCGACCTCAAAGAGCGCAACGGCATGACCGACGAACAATGGCAG
The DNA here is from genome assembly GCA_021324875.1 of Alphaproteobacteria bacterium. Lineage (GTDB taxonomy): Bacteria > Pseudomonadota > Alphaproteobacteria > ATCC43930 > CGMCC-115725 > AP-15. The sequence continues at coordinate 383 of JAJPIH010000379.1, read as the reverse complement.
GATCAGCACCTTCTATTCGAGCGCATGGTGCGCGCCTTTCTTGCCTGCCCGCTGCCGGTGATCGGCGCGGTCAATGGCGCCGCCTATGCCGGCGGCTGCGAATTGGCGTTGTGCTGCGATTTCATCTATGCCGCCGAGAGCGCGCGCTTTGCCCTGACCGAGGTGACCCTCGGCATCATGCCCGGGGCCGGCGGCACGCAGAACCTGCCGCGCGCGGTCGGCGAACGGCGCGCCAAGGAGATCATCTTGACCGGGCGCCCGTTTTCGGCGGCGGAAGGCTATGACTGGGGTCTGGTCAACCGCCTCTGCGCGCCCGGCACGGTTGTCGACGAGGCGCTGGCGACCGCCCGGGTCATCGCCGCCAACGCGCCGATCTCGGTGCG
>JAJPIH010000362.1 GCA_021324875.1 Alphaproteobacteria bacterium | reverse complement strand
GATCGACGACATCGGTTTGTGGGAATTGAACGAGGCGTTTGCCGTGCAGGCGCTTTATTGCCGCGACCGGCTCGGCATCGACCCCGAGCGTTACAATGTCGATGGCGGTGCGATTGCGATCGGCCATCCCTACGGCATGTCGGGCGCGCGCATGGTCGCTCACGCGCTGATCGAAGGTAAGCGCCGCGGCGTGCGCCATGTCGTGGTCACGATGTGCATCGGCGGCGGCATGGGTGCCGCCGGCTTGTTCGAGGTGCTATGATGGCGGTTGGCGGGCGCTGGTCCGGCGATCGGCTCCGTCACCGGACACCGGTCCGACGGATTGTGTCGCCCCGACCGCCGCGCCGGCCGCAACCTCGCGCGCCGGGCTCCCGGCCATCTCCACCCGCTGTCGCGGCAGTGCCTGCGGGTATTCGGCCTGCAAAAAGGCAATAAGCTGTTCTCTGACCGCGCACCGCAGATCCCAGAGATCGCCGGAGTTCCGGGCGCTGACCAGGGCACGAAGTTCGACAAAACTGTCGGGGGTGTCGGTGACTTGCAGCACGACCACCTTGCGATCCCATTGCGGGTTTGCCTGAACCACCCGTTCCAGCTTTGCCCGCAGGCGATCGATCGGAACGGTGTAATCGACCCGCAAAAATAACGATCCGATCAGGTCTGAGCTTTGGTAGGTCCAGTTCTGGAACGGCTTTTCGATAAAATAAGAGAGCGGCACGATCATCCGCCGCAGATCCCAAAGACGGACCACGACATAGGTGCTGGTGATCGTCTCGATCCATCCCCATTCGCCCTCGACAATCACAACGTCCTCGACCCGGATCGGCTGGGTCATCGCGATCTGGATGCCGGCCAACAGATTGCTCAACACCGGCCGCGCCGCCAAACCGAGAACCAGACCGGCGGCGCCGGCCGAAGCAAACAGGCTGACACCGTATTGCCGGACCGCCGGCAGCGTCATCAGCGCCGCCGCGACCGTGACGATGCCCAGCAATATCGTCGCCACCCGCTGCAAAAGCCGCATCTGGGTGACGTGCTTGCGCGCCAACAGGTTGTCTTCGACATCGGTGCGGAAGCGGCGCAAATAAAGTGTGATCGCGATGTCCATCGCGATCGCCGCGCCCCAGCCGATCGTCAGGATAAACAGGATCAAGAGCGCATTGGCGATCATGAGGGTAATCGCGAGCGGGAAGCGCGCCGCCGGCAGCGCCACCCCGAGCGCAAAGATCACGACAAAGGCGCTGGCCGGCCCCTGCCCGCGCCGCAGCAATTGCTGCAGAAACGCGCTGCGCTTGCCGGCGAGCCGGATCAGCGAGTGGGCAAGCCAGCGGTACATCGCCAGGACGACCAGCATCGTCCCGATCATGATCACCGCGCCTAGAACCCAGGGCGGGATCAGCGAGCCTAGCGCCGGCATCGGCAAACCTCGGTGAATGACCACATCACGATTTCAGGCACCCCCGGGACACGAACAACGCCAAGCGCTGGCGGTCACCGCGGCCTCTCGCTTGCCACAGCTTCCGGCGCTATGGTGGAGCAGAGCGGGTGGCCGGCGACGCCGGCCGGCGCCGGGCGGCACCATCGGAGGTCAAATGAGCGAGGCGACAACCGCAATCATCGAGCATCTCGGCCGCCAGCACGAAGCGATGGTGGCCTTGCTCGCCGAACTCGTCGGCATCGATTCCGGCAGCTACAACAAGCGCGGGGTCGACGCGGTCGAGGCGCGGCTGCGGGTCTGGCTCGAAGCCGAAGGCATTGCCTGCGAGTTGTTCCCGCATCCCGAGTTTGGCGGCTGCATGGCCGCGCGTCTGCCCGGCGCCGGCGGCGACCGGCGGCCGGTCGTGCTGATGGGCCATTGCGACACGGTCTTTCCCGACGGCACCGCGGCGCAAAGGCCGTTCCGCATCGCGGGCGACAAGGCGTTTGGCCCCGGGGTTTGCGATATGAAGGCGGGGCTGGTCATGAACAGCTTTGTGCTGGCCGCGCTGCACCGGTTTGGGGCGCCTTGTCCGTTGACCGGGCTTTACACCGCCGACGAGGAGATCGCCTCGCCTTCCTCGCGCCCGATCATCGAGGCCGAGGCCAGGGGGGCGCGGGCGGTGTTCAACGCCGAGCCCGGACGGCCGTCAGGCAACCTGGTGTCGCGGCGAAAAGGGGCCGCCTTTCTTGAACTCGAAGTAACCGGGCGAGCGGCGCATTCGGGGGCCGCTCATGCGCAAGGGGTCAGCGCGATCGAGGCGATGGCGCGCAAGATCCAGCGGCTGCACCGATTGACCGATTACGATCTCGGCACGACGGTCAATGTCGGGTTGGTGCAGGGCGGGCAATCGGTCAACACCGTGGCGCCGCGCGCCACCGCCGGCATCGATGTGCGTTTTCCGACGCTCAATGTGATGGAAAAGATCCTGGGCGAGGTGCGCGAGATCTGCAATTGCTGCGAACTGCCCGGCAGCGAAAGCCGCATCCTGCGCGAAGGCCGGTTTCTGCCGCTCGAACAGGACGAGGCGAGCCGCGCGCTGCTCGATACCTATGCGCGTCTTGCCGCCGGGCTGGGTATGACCGGGATTGGCGGCGAGCCAACCGGGGGCTCGGCCGACAGCGGCTTCACCGCCGCGCTTGGCACGCCGACCTTGTGCGGTACCGGCCCGGTCGGCGGCAACGCTCATACCGACGACGAATGGTGCCGCATCGACACGCTGGTGCCGCGCGCGCAGGCGCTGGCCTTGACCGTGCTCGAACTGGGCGCGGCCTGAGCCAAAGGCGGGGGCCGAGCGCCGGCTGACCGATCCCGGCGGCACTGTTCGCGGCGCTCGCTCGCCGGGCGCCACGATCCGCTTTTTTCCCGAGAATAGCGGGCCGGACACGGATCCCCCGCCCACAGCGCGTCAGAATGACGCAGCCCGCGACGAACAGTCGGCGCCGGACGCACCGCGATTGATCGAATATTCAAATGCGACTACCATGTAATCGTTTGAAATTTAACAAATGTGGATGACGATCGGCTCTGTGGAAACGGATCAGTCTGTTGAAAGGTTATGTTATCAGACGCGATTGGAAATTTTGCCTTCGACTCTCATTATGTCAGATAGATTAAAGCCAAATTTCTTCATCATCGGCGCACCCAAATGCGCCACGACGTCGATGGCGGCGTGGCTGGCGGCCCACCCTTACATATTTATGAGCCCCAAGAAGGAGCCTCATTTCTTCAACACCGACGAGCGGCAGGAGGTCAGCGATCTGGAAGAATATATGCGGTTGTTTCAAGACGCGCGCCGGCAACATGTTGCGATTGGCGAGGCCTCCGTCTGGTATCTTTATTCGTCGGTAGCCGTCGAAAACATTCTCCACTTTCAGCCCGATGCCAAGTTCATCGTCATGGTGCGCAATCCGCTGGAGATGGCGCCGGCGCTGCACGCGGAAATGGTGCTCGGCGGTCATGAAAACGTCCGCGATTTCGCGCGCGCCTGGCAATTGCAACAGGTCCGGCGCTGCGGTGACGGCGTGCCGACGCTGAGCTGGGCGCAGCGCCGGTTTCTCTATGGCGAGGTGTGCTCGCTCGGCGCGCAGCTGGCGCGGTTGCTGTCGCTGGTCCCGCAAGAGCGGGTGCTGGTCATCGTATACGACGATCTCAAGACCGACGCCCATCGGGAATATCTGCGGGTCCTCGATTTTCTCGGGGTGCCGGATGACGGCCGGGGCGTGTTCCCGATTTACAATACCGCACGGAAGGCGAAATGGCCGTGGGCGACCCGCGGCCTGTTTGTGCTTGTCCAGCTCAAGCGGCGCGCCGGCATCCCGATCCGCACCAACCTGTTTTCCCGTCTGCGGAAGATCAACGAGATCGCCGCGCCGCGCGACCCGATACCGGCGGAGTTGCAAACCCGGCTCAAGCGCTATTTCGCGCCGGACGTCGCGCTGCTGGGCCAGTTGTTGGGCCGGTCGTTCGACTCCTGGCTGGCCTGAGCGCGCCGGTTTCGGTCTTTGTCGCGTTGCGTCGCCGGCCTTTTGAGCGACGCCGTCGCCGCGCCATCCGCGCGGACCCGGCCGGGCTCATCGTCGCCGCTGCGGGCGAGCCCGGCTAACTGCCGACCGTCGAGGTGCCCTTGCCGGTCAGTGCCGCCTCCTCCTCGGCTTCGCGCCGGGCGCGCTGTCGTTCCACCAGCCGGCACGACAGGATCGAGGCTTCGAACAGCACGATCAGCGGGATTGCGAGGCTGGTCTGACTGATCACATCGGGCGGGGTCAGCACCGCGGCGACGACGAACATGATCACGACTGCGTAACGGCGCTTCGAGGCCAGTCCGGCCGCGGTGACGAGCCCGGCGCGCGCCATCAGCGTCAATAACACCGGCAGTTGAAACGCGACCCCGAAGGCAAACAGCAAGGTCATGATCAACGACAGGTACTCGTTGACCTTGGCGTCGAGGATGATGGGCAATGTCCCCGGCCCGCCCGGCGATTCGAAGCTGACAAAGAACCGCCAAGCATAGGGGATCACAACAAAATAAGCGAGCGAGGCACCTGCGAGAAACAGAATGGGCGTGGCGAACAGATAGGGCAAAAAGGCGCGCCGTTCGTTTTTGTAGAGACCGGGGGCGACGAATTTCCACACCTGTATGGCGATGACCGGAAACGACAGGCACAACGCCGCCCAAAACGAGACCTTGACATACGTAAAGAAGGCCTCGGTCAGGCTGGTATAGATCAAATGCCGCCCGGTCTGGCCTTCAAAGATCACGGCCAGCGGATGCACCAGAAACCCGTAAATGCGGGTCTTGAACTGGTAGCAGACGAGAAACGCGACAATGATCCCAGAGAGCGACCAGATCAGCCGGTTGCGCAGTTCGATCAGATGATCGATCAACGGCATCCGGCCGGCTTCGAGCTCGGCCTCGCGATCCTCGTCGGTCATCGCGCCACGCCCGTCGCTCTAGGATTTGGGCGGGATCGTGACGGCGCTGCCGGGATCACCCGGGGTGGGCGATACGCCGGCCGGCGCGTCGAGTTCGGTCGCCGGCGGGGCGACCACCGGCACCGGCGCCTCGGCCGTCAGCGGGTTGAGCTCGACCGCCTCGGCCGCGGCCGCGGCGGCGCTGGTCGCCGGCAAGCTCTCGGGCGCCAGCGGCACCGCCGCCGCTGACGTCTCGGTACCATCGGAAAGCGCCGGCGGCTGCAAAGCCTCGGCCAGACTGCCGGTCGGATCGACGGCCCGTTGAAATTCTCGTTCGAGGTTGAATTCGGTCGCCTTTTTCAGCTCCTGACGGACTTCGTCGAGTTCGGCCTCGCGGCTCATCTGGTCGATGCTGCTTTGGAACTCGCGCGACAGCGTGCGCGCCTTGCGCACCCAATACCCGGCCACCCGCAACGCCTTGGGCAAAACCTTGGGGCCGATAAAAATCAGCGCGACGGTCCCGATCACCAGGATCTCCGACCAGCCGAGATCAAAAAGCATTGGACGCCGTCCCGCCTGAACCCGCGATGATCATATAGGCGCCGATCGCGCTCGACGGACCGGCCCCGCGCGCGATGATGGCAAATACCCCGCGTCCCGGCAACGCCGCCCGGCCATAGCCGCGCGCGCATCCGGGCTCGCCGATGACTGATCAGGCTCGCGAATAATCGCCAACGGTGATCCGGGTCCGGAACCCGAGCGGATCGGCGATATAGCGGATCGGCTCGAGGCTGCCGCCGGTGCCGCGGACGATAACCGTACCGTAACCCAGCAGACGGCCCGGGATCGACTGGTCGACATCGACGCTTTCGATCTTTGATCGGTTCATTTCGAGCGTGTGTCGCCCGAACAGCCCGGTCTTATAGATCACCCGGTGATCGGTGACCGCGAATTCGGTGGTGGCGCGACGAATAAACGCGCGCAATCCGGCGGACAGCGCCAGCAACCCGAAAATCGCCGCCGCAATCCACAACGCCAGACTGAGATACTGCATCTGGTTGCTCGCGACCGAAGCCGCCGCGATCACAAAACCGAGGCAGATGATCGCAGCGGCGATCGCGCGGGCGAACACGACCCAATGCAGCGACGTGTCGTGAAGGACTCGCTCGCCCGGCTGCAGCACGCGCGTCACATAGCTCATTGCGATGACACCTTGCTCGGCGCGTCGGCCGCTTGTGCGGCCTCTTTTTCTGCGCTCACCCGATGTTACATCAATCGCCGCTTCCAGGTCACCGCGTTCGCCGCCGGTTCGCTCATCGGCCTCGCGATCGGTCGCGTCAGCCGGTTTTCGCCGGATTGAGCGCCGCGCGATAGGCGCGCACCGCCGCCGCAAATCCGATCACCAGCGCGTCGGCGGTCAGCTCATGGCCGACCGAGGCCTCGGCAAATTCCGGCATCGTGGCGACCAATGGCGGCAGGTTGTCGAGGTTCAGGTCGTGGCCGATATTGACGACCAGCCCGAGCTCGCGAGCCCGCATCGCGGTCGCGACGCAGCCGGCGCGCGCCGGGTCGGGGGCGCCGGCGCGAAACGCCGCGGCGTAGCCGCCGGTGTAGATCTCGACGCCATCGGCGCCAAGGTTGTGCGCCGGCGCCACCGCCGCCGGCTCGGGATCGACAAACAGGATCACCCGGCAGCCGAGCGGCTTCAACTCGGCCAACGCCCGGTCGACCAGACGGTGCTGGGCGGGGTCGAGCTTCCATCCCTCTTCCGAGGTGAACGCGTCGGGAGCGTCCGGCACCAGCGTGCACTGCTCCGGCTGCACCGCGGCGACGATGTCGAGAAACCGGCGGTCGGGATAGCCTTCGAGGTTCAGCTCCCGGCTCGGCCGCCATGGCCGCATCATCTCGGCAACCGCAAACACGTCGTCGCGCCGAACATGGCGCTCGTCGGGTCGTGGATGGAGGGTGAGCCCATCGGCCCCGGCCTCCAATGCCAGGCGGCCAAACCGCAGAACATCGGGCACCCCGGTGCGCCGCGAATTGCGCAACAGGGCGATCTTGTTGAGGTTGACGCTGAGCCTCGGCATCGACCGTCTCCCAAAACCTGAGGCCGCTGATCTCGCCTGCTGACCCGCCCGCGGCCCGCAACCGGGCCGGGCTCGCCCTCTAAGAGTCGGCAACCTCGCGCACAAACGCAATATCGGCGGCGCCATCGGGTTCCCGGCGCAATCTGGCATCGACATTGCACCACAAGGGCGATGGCTTGGCGTGTGGTGTTGGCCGGCTTGGACCCTGTTGTCGCCGCAATGCTCGCGGCGCAATTGGCTCCCTGCGCAGAGGTGGAGGTCGTGCGCGCCGCCGAGGGCGAGGAGGGCCTCGAGGCGGCGCTCGCCACTCTACCCGATATGGTCGTCCTCGATGCGGCGACCGCGAGCGCATTGGCGCATCGCTGCCGCAAGCTCGAGGCAGAACTGGCGCGCGCCCAGGCGGCGCTCGGCGATCGCGAGGCCATCGACCAGGCCAAGGCGCGGCTGATCCGCGAGCGCGGCCTCAGCGAGCCGCAGGCTTACCGGCTGCTGCGCCGGCAGGCGATGAATGAAGGCCGGCGCATCGCCGACATCGCCCGGGACATCGTCGCGCCCGGCAACCGGGCTGCGGTGCTGCGCGATTGAGCAACATGACCGATTAGGCTGCACGCGACGGCCTCGCATCCGTGGCCTTTTCGGCAAAACCGTTCCGCGAGCGCGCCGATCGGCGCTTGGCACGGGCCTTGCTGCCCCGTTCGGCGGCGGGCAACGACGCCTGCGCGGCCGGCAGGCCGGACATGTCAGATCTCTCGGTCGGACAACGGGGTCCGCCGCTACCGCCGATTTCACGGGCCCCGCATGAAAAAACAAAACAGCGCCTGGATTTCCGACTGGCGTCCGGACGACGAGATGTTCTGGACCACGCAAGGAAAGGCCATCGCCCGCCGCAATTTGATCTGGTCGATCGCCACCGAGCATCTCGGTTTTTCGATCTGGCTCGTGTGGAGCATCGTTGTGACCAAATTGCCGCAAGCGGGTTTTCCTTACACGACTGACCAGTTGTTTCAGCTTGTGGCGCTCCCCGGGCTGGTCGGGGCGTTGATGCGCTTTCCTTACACCTTTGCGGTCACCGCCTTTGGCGGGCGCAACTGGACGGTCGTCAGCGGCGCGCTGCTGTTTGTCCCGGCGCTGGCGCTCGCCTATTTTGTAACCCAACCCGAGACGCCGTTCCGGGTGATGTTGGCGGTGGCGGCAACGGCCGGTCTTGGCGGCGGTAATTTCGCCTCGAGCATGGCCAACATCTCGTTCTTCTACCCCGACCGGATCAAGGGCTGGGCCCTCGGCCTCAACGCCGCCGGCGGCAATATCGGGGTTAGCACCGTTCAGCTGTTGACCCCGATTGTGCTGCAGCTCGGTTTTGTCAATTTGTATCTGGGCACACCACAAGGTGCGCACGGTCTTTACTTGCAGAACGCCGGCCTGATGTGGCTGCTGCCGCTGATGATTGCGGTGGCCGGAGCCTTTTTGTTCATGAACAATTTGACCGGGGCGCGGTCGTCGTTCCGCAATCAGCTGGTGATCCTGCGACGCAAGCACACCTGGATCATGTCCTACATCTATATCGGGACGTTCGG
>JAJPIH010000019.1 GCA_021324875.1 Alphaproteobacteria bacterium | reverse complement strand
CAGCAATTGCTGTTGCGCAGCGTGCGCGACGAAGGGCGGGTGATCAGCCAGTCGCTGCTGCCGATGCTCGAGACCGCGACGATCGAACAGCTGCCCGAGGTCGGCCAGACCCTTTCGCGCTTCGCCGGCGAGGTGACGACGATCAAGCTGCTGCTGTCGCCGGCCGGCGCCGGCAGCGATGGCTTTTACTATGTTGCGTCGTGGCCGACCGTGGCGCAGGCCAACCTTCAGGCGGAGCGCAACACTCTCGCCCAACAGGGCGTGCTCGACCGCTTGGCGCATGATTGCCGCGGCGAGATGCCGTTTTCGTTGATCTACCGGCGCCCGACCGGCGGCGCCGAGATCGTCACCGCGGTGACGCCGCTGGCGACCCCGGTCGGTTGCTGGGCGGTGGTGGCATCCTTCTCGCAGGATGCTTTCCCCGGCGCGCATTTCGGCGAGCCTTATTGGGCGACGCCGACGATGCGGGTGGCGGCGGTCATCTATCTCGCCATGGCGGCGATCACCTTCTCGACGCTGTTGAGCGTACGCCGCGGCCTGCGTCGCTTTGCCCGCCGCGCGCGGCGCATTCGCGAGCAGGGCCCGGACGCCGGCTCGTTCGCGGCGCGGGCGGATGTGCCCGAACTGGGCGAGGTCGCCGCCGAATTCGACCGCATGGTCGAGGCCATTCACCGATCCGCCGCGGAAATTCGCCGGACCGCCGAAGACAACGCGCATGCGTTCAAGACCCCGATTGCGGTCATTCGCCAGTCGCTCGAACCGTTGCGCCGCAGTGTGCCGGCCGACAACCAGCGCGCCCAGCGTGCGATCGGGGTCGTCGAACACGCTCTCGATCGCCTTGACGGTCTGGTCGCCTCGGCGCGCGAGCTCGCCCAGGCAACCGCGGATCTGATCGACGAGCCGCTGGTCCCGGTCGATCTCGGCCGGGTGATCGCCCGGCTCGTGCAAACCCGCTCGGCTCTCCAGAGCGGCCGCGACGTGACGATAGTTCTTGCCAGCCGCGATCTGACGATCTCGAGCGACCTTTTGCCCGGCGTTCATGTCCTCGGCAGCGAGGCGATGATCGAAACCGTGTTCGACAATCTGATCGACAACGCGGTCTCGTTTTCGCCGCCGGGTGGAGAGGTCGTCGTGCACCTGTCGAATGACGGTCGCTTCGCCCATCTGATCGTGGCCGATCGCGGCCCGGGCGTTCCCGAAAGCCAGCTCGAGCGGATTTTCGAACGCTATTATTCCGAGCGCCGCGAAGAATGCACCGGCGAGGTGCCAACCAGCTATTTCGGGATCGGATTGTGGATTGCGCGGCGCAATGTCGAGGCCATGGGCGGCACGATCTTCGCCGAAAATCGCTCGCCGCACGGGTTGCGCGTGCATGTTCGCCTGCCGCTGGCGCCGGGACGCAGCTGATCCCGGCCGGCCATCTCCATGGAAGCGCGGCTCAAAACCGGGTTGTGGGTCCGCGCGCTGATCCGCCGCTGCGATATCGCCGCCGTCGCGGTCGCAGTGACCGCTCGCGGCGATGCCGATGCAGGCGCGGTGCTGCTCAAATTCAGCAACCGCGCCGGCGGCTGCGCGGTATTGGCGCAGGCCCGCAATCCGCGGGGCGAGCTCGTCTGGATGCGGGCCACCGGGGCCGAGCCGGTCAGCGATGCCGATGCCGACGCTTATATCGCCCGCCAGCGGCGACGCGACCCCGATTTGTGGGTGATCGAGATCGAGACGGCCGATCCGGCGGCGGTGCTCGACGGGACGGTTCTCTGAACCGGAAGCGGCGCAGGGCGAGAGCGGTATTTATTCGCGCATGCCGAATAAGCCATCCGCATAAGCCGGCGTGCGCGGGGCGGGCGAATCGATGCCGGATTTCGTTGCTTTGCCGGCCGGCCGCGCGCACATTCGCCGGCGGTCGGAGGCGGCGGGCGAAATGAGGCAGATCGCAACAGCGGTGTCGCGGTGGGGGCTGATCGCGGCGGCGCTGGCAATGTCGCCGCTGTCCGTCGGCGCGGCGCCCAACCCCGCGGTTCCGGCGGCGGCGGCCGCTGGTGCGGCGAGCGCCGCCCAAGACAAGGCGATCGCCGAGAGCCTCGCCGAGATGTTGCGCGACGCGCGCACGGTGATCTCCAACAACCAGGATTTGATCAACAACCCGGCGCTCGGCGACAAGCATCTGGGCGGCGATCGGGTGCTGCAGGCGGCGGTGGCCCTTTATCGCAAGAACACCGGCGTCGATCCCGACGCGATCGACCCGAATTCGCGTGAAGGCCGGTTGTTGCGTGCGATGATGAAAGCAATCGTCATGGTCATGGCCGACAACCAGACGACAATCAACGAGCAAGGCACGGGGTTCAAAGGCTTTATCCCGGCGGTGTTCGGCCGGCTGGTGGCGGAGACCTTTAACGGCCTTGCCGGGAATGAGGCGGTCATTAAGGTTACCGCACCGCCCGAACTGGTCCGCAACATCAAGGCGCGGCCCGACGCTTGGGAACGCGATGTGATCAAGACCAAATTGCTCGCGCCGGATTGGCCGAAGGGCCAGCCCTTTTCCGCCGATGTCACGTTTGACGGCCGCTCTGCCTACCGCATCGCGGTCCCCGAATATTACCGGCAATCCTGTCTGGCTTGCCACGGCTCTCCCAAAGGGGAAATGGACATTACCGGTTATCCGAAAGAGGGACAGAAGGTGGGTGACCTCGGCGGCGTCATCAGCATCACCCTGTTCCGCTGAGCGCAGCGGCGCCAACACCGGCACCATGGCGCGGCTATCGATCCGCACCCGATTGATCCTCCTTTCCGGAGCCTTGCTGCTGTTTCTGCTCGCCAGCAATTTCTATCTAAACCGCAAACTCGCCGAAAACGCCGATGGCATGGACCGGGCGGCGGCGTTGCTCGGGATGATCGAGGAGGCCAATGGCGCCCAGATCGCCTTTGGCGAAGTGCGCTATTGGATGACCGATCTCGCGGTCAGCCTGCTGGCCCAATCCGAACGCAACGCCGCGGCGGCGCGCGCGCAAATGGAAAGCGCGCTCGACGGATTGGCGCAGCACCGGCCGCGGGCGGTGGCCAGCATTCGCGCCGAATTGGCGGCCTATGAGAGCGCCGCGCGCCGCGCGGTCGACGAGTACGTCAACGACCATCGCGTCGTCGGCAACTCGTTCCTGGCCGAGGCGAGCCGACACAGCGTCGCGGTCGACCGATTGCTGGCGGCGATCGTCGCCGAGCTGACGCAGGAATCGCTGGCCGCGCGGGCGCGCGTTGTCACCGAGGCGCGCGCGGCGACCGAGCTGTCGCGCATCGTCGCGCTGGCCGCGATTGTCGTCGGCGGGGTGCTGACCTTGCTGGTGCTGCGCTCGATCGCGGTGCCGTTGCGACGGCTCGTCATCGCCATGAACGGGCTCAACGCCGGCAATCTCGCGGTCGCGATTCCGCTGCCCGGCCCCGATGAAATTGGGGCGATGGCCCGCACCCTTGCGGCGTTTCGCGACACCCTCGACCAGCTGCACCGCACCCTGGCGCAATTGGAGGCGCTGCGTGCGGTCGGCCGCGCCGTCGGTTCGACCCTCGACCTCGAAGCGGTGCTTGGGCTCGTGGTTGCGCGCGCCGTCGAATTTTCCGGCGCCGCCGCTGGCGTCGTCTATGAATTTGACGAGATTGCCCAAGCGTTTCATTTCCGAACCGGCCACCGTGTCGGACCGGAACTCGCCGAGCGGCTGAAAGCGCAACCGCTGCGTCGCGGCGAAGGGGCGGTCGGGCGAGCCGCGACGATCGGCGCGCCGGTGCAGGTCCCGGATTTGCGCCACGCGGGCGAGGCCGATGTTCCGGGGCTGACCGATGCGCTCGACCGCAACGGCTATCACTCGCTGCTGGCGGCGCCGCTGCTTCACGAAGAAACCATTCTGGGCGGGCTGAGCGTGTTTCGCCGCGAAGCCGGCCGGTTTCCGGAGGAGACGGTCGGGCTGGTCGAGGCCTTTGCGATCCAATCGGCGCTGGCCGTGCGCAACGCCAAGCAATTCGAGGCGCTGCGCCAGCGCGAAGCCGAGCTGCGGGCGGCTCATGAGCAGCTCAAGGCGGCGCAGGCCAACCTGATCCAGGCGGAAAAGATGGCCTCACTCGGTCAGTTGACCGCCGGGATCGCCCACGAAATCAAGAACCCGCTCAATTTTGTCAACAATTTTGCAGAATTGTCGCGCGAGCTGCTTGACGAGCTCAGGCAAATGCTGCCCGCATTGGCTGCGGGTAACGATGAAGTCCCCGCCGCGCCGCCTGAATTCGCCGAGATTTTGACCACGCTCGATAGCAATCTCGAAAAAATCGCCGAGCATGGCCGACGTGCCGACGCGATCGTCACCAGCATGCTGCTGCATTCGCGCGGCGGCAGCGGCGAGCGGCGCTTGACCGACCTCAATTCCCTGCTCGATGAGGCGCTCAACCTCTCTTACCATGGCGCCCGCGCCCAGGACCGGAATTTTACCGTCACGCTTGAGCGCCATTTCGATCCGGTCCTCCAGCCGATCGAAATCGTGCCGCAGGACATCACACGGGTGTTTTTAAACCTGTTCAGCAATGCTTTTTATGCGGTCAGCAAGCGCCGTGAAGCCGGCGACGCCGCCTACCAGCCCACGGTCGGCATCACCACCCGCGAGCGGGGCGAGGCGGTCGAGATCAAGGTGCGCGATAACGGCATCGGGATGCCCGCCGCGACCCGCGAACAGGCGTTCACACCGTTCTTTACAACCAAGCCGACCGGCGAGGGCACCGGTCTCGGTCTGTCGATCAGCTACGACATTATTGTCCAGCAGCATCAGGGGAATATCACGATCGATAGCCGCGAGGGCGATTTCACCGAATTCACGATCCGCCTGGCGCGTCGTTCTCAGACAGCCGGCGCGCCACCCGTGGATGCCGCAATCGGAGCCGCCCGATGACCGGCGCCGATCGCAAGGATCCGGCCGCCTGGGGCGGCGTCGACATCGTCGAGACGACGACCCCGTTCCGGCGGTTTCTGCGCGTCGATACGATCCGCTTTCGCCATCGCCTGTTTTCCGGCGAGTGGAGTGCGGTGCACACCTGCGATGTGATGCGCCGCGGCGCCGCCGTGGGGATCGTGCTCTATGATCCCGAGCGCGACGCGGTGGTGCTGATCGAGCAGTTCCGGCTGGCGGCGATGCTGGCCGGCGGGTCGGCCTATCAACTCGAAATCGTCGCCGGACTGGTCGGTCCCGACGAGCCGCCCGAGGCCGTAGCCATCCGCGAGACGAAGGAAGAGACCGGTCTCGTCCTCGAAGGGGAGCTGATCCCGATCCAGCGCTATCTACCGTCCTGCGGCGCTTCGGATGAGAGTGTGGCGCTCTATTGCGCGCCGGTCGATGCGAGCCGTGCCGGCGGCGTGCATGGCGCCGCCGACGAGGGCGAGGACATTCGCACCGTGGTCAAAACCCTCGCCGAAATCGAGGCGCTGATCGAGGCCGGCGCGATCGAAAACGGGCATAGCCTGATCGGGTTGTATTGGCTGCTGCGTCACCGCGAGGAGCTGAGGCGTCGCTGGGCGCGGAGCGCATCGTCGCCGCCGCCCGCCGCACCTGCGCGATGATTGCCGCGCGCTGGCGCAATCAGCGGGATCCTCAAATTCGGCTCAGGCGTAGGTGCGAGGCCCGCTGGCGACGGTCTCTTCGATCGCCATTCGGATTTGCGATAAAATCTCTTCGGCGGCACGACGCCGCGACGGCGCATCAATAATTGGTCGGCCTATGACCAGATAATCAGAACCATTAGCGATCGCTTCATAAGGTGTGACAACGCGCTTCTGATCGTTAAGTTCAGAACCTCTTGGTCGGATGCCGGGCGTCACGATCATGAAATTTTCCTGATTTATACTCTCTCTAATCAACCGGACTTCTCGCGCCGAAGATATGACGCCGTCACAGCCGTTCTCTGCGGCAAATTTGGCGCGTGCAAGTATGAAATCTTCTAGTGATACGTTGTTTTGGTATTCTCGTTGCAAATCGTTTTGATCCATATAAGTAAGCAGTGTAACGACCAAGATTTGCAAAGATGAGCCATGTTTTGCTTTTACGGCGGCCCTGATTATCGGCTGCTGGCCGGCAACCGTGATGAATTTCACACCAAGATTGGCGGCAGCCCGCACCGCACCGGCCACCGTGGCCGGGATATCGAACAATTTACAGTCGAGAAAAACATTCTTCCCGCCGGATTTCAGCCGCCGGAAAAGGCTGTGCAATTCGGGGTCGAGCAGCAGGTGAGGTCCGATCTTGTAGAACGAGACGATGTCGCCCAACTCCTCGGCGATCGCGATCGCCTCTGTGACGCGGGGCACGTCCAGGGCAACGATAAGCCGATTCCTCGCGGCTTCAGGGCTTGTGCGTACCCCCGCGTGAGCCTGCGTCATCAAGCTGCCTCCTCGTGCTGCGGCGCCGGCAAACTAGGGCCTTTGCCGGTCCAGTACAACTTACCCCCCTCGATCCGGCCCGGCAGTGACGCGTGGCTCGCCTTGACAGCGCCGTGGCGCCGGCCAGAAAGTTGGCGAGAGGCAAGACGGGAGAATCGGCGATGCTGCCGCGCGAGGAAAACGAGCTTCTGACCCGCATCGGGGCGCACACCGCGATGGGCCAAACGATGCGCCGTTATTGGATCCCGGCCTTGCTCGCCCGCGAGCTCGAAGAAAGGGACGGGCCGCCGGTGCGGGTGCGGCTCATGGGCGAGGACCTTGTTGCGTTTCGCGACAGCGCCGGGCGCATCGGTCTGGTCGACGAATATTGCCCGCATCGTCGGGCTTCGCTGTGGTTTGGCCGTAACGAGGACGGCGGCCTGAGCTGCGTCTACCACGGCTGGAAATTCGCGGTCGATGGCCGTTGCATCGAGCAGATCAACGAACCTGTACCGTTCTGCCACAAGGTCCACCTCACGGCCTATCCGACGGTCGAGCTCGGCGGCGTCATCTGGGCCTATATGGGCCCGCCCGAACATACCCCGCCGCTGCCCAAATTCGCCTGGACCCAGGCGCCGGCCAGCCACCGCCATGTCTCGAAAGTGATCCAGGAGTGCAACTGGTTGCAGGCGCTCGAAGGCGGTCTCGACACCTCGCATGCCCCGATCATGCACCGCCTGTTGCGCGATGACGCCGGCCGCGGCGGCATCAAGCCGTCGAGCGCCTATGTGCGGGCCAAGGCACCGGCGCTGGTCGTCGACCTGACCGATTACGGCTATCAATATGCCGGCATCCGCGCTCTTGGCGACGACGAGCAGCATATTCGCACCTATCATTACATCCTGCCGTTCCACCAGATCCGCGCCTCGCGCTCGGAGACCGGCGGCCGGGTCGATGCCGGTCACATCTGGGTCCCGATCGACGACGAAAACACGATGGTCTACAATTGGCAGTACAGCCTTGCCGATGCGCCGCTGAGCGACGAAGACCGGCTTGAACGCGGTATCGGCAACGGCCCGCTGCATGTCGACCCGACGACATTCCGGTCGAAGGCCAACCGGTCCAACAATTACTTGATCGACCGCGCCGTCCAGAAGACGCTGAGCTTCACCGGGATCGACGGGGTCAATGTCCAGGATCGCGCGATCCAGGAGACGATGGGCGCCATCGTTGACCGCTCGCGCGAGCATCTGGGTCCCGCCGACAAGGCGATCATCCAGTTGCGCCGGCTGCTGCGCGAGGCGGTCACGGTTGCCGGCAATGGCGGCGTGCCGCGCGGTGTCAAGCCCAGCTATTACGAATTGCGGGCGGCCGAAATGGTCGTGCCCCGCGCCGGCGACTGGCGCAGCCTGATCGGCGAGGGTCTCAAACCCGAAGCAATCCTGGAGACGGTGTGAGGATGGCCTCGTCGCCGAGCGAGACCGGGGCGGTGCCGCGCCGCCGTCAGATCCGTTTCACACCCGAAGAACAGGCTCAATTTCTAAGCGAGCACAGCAAATGCGCGCTCGCGACGATCGACAAGGATGGTTTTCCCCATGTCGTGGCGATGGGATTTTACCTCGGCGATGACGGCGCCTTTTACATGACCTCCTATGCCAAGGCGCAAAAGGTGCTGAATATCCGTCGTAATCCGAAAGTCGGGCTGATGATCGAGGCCGGCGCGCGCTATGCTGAGTTGCGCGGGGTCATGGTGCGCGGCAGCTGCGAGATCATCGAGGATGTCGAGACCGTGCGCCAGGTCATGAACCATCGCCGGGGCGCTGCCGAAAGCGGCCGCGAAGGCGCTCTCGACAGCGCTCCAAAGCGCGTCGTGCTGAAGATTGTTCCGCACAAGATCACGAGCTGGGACCACCGCAAGCTCGGGGGCCGTTACTGACCGCGGACCGCCCGGTCGGCGGGACTGGCCGCCGTGACCAGAGGGTTCCGGGATCGGCGCCGCCGGATCGGCGCAACACCGACCCATAGCCGGCGCCCAGTGCGCTGCTCTTGGTTGATCGCAACGACATGCGCCGACCGACGTGAGCGGCGGGTGCCGTCGGGTTGATGCCGCTTCCGACCCGAGGAGCCGCAGTTTGCCGCTTTTACCGGTTCCGGTGTGATCCAGATCACGCTGATTTTCAGGATAGTGTAATAAATGATCCTGGTGCCGCTGCCGGACAAACGGTTGCCGCGCGTAGCTGGAGGACCTTGTGCCGAACCACGCAGCAGCGGCGCCATCCCTTGCGGTCCCAGGTCCGAACCTCGCGCGGACGATTAAAGAAGCCGGCATAGGCGGCCAGCCGCTCGGCCCCGCAAATCCTGCCGCGGGCCGCGTTGGGACACGGGCCTCGGCGGCGGCTCGTTCGCCTCGCAATCTCGGCCGGGGCGGCCGAGTGCGGCTTTTGCCGGCATTCGTCGTCGCTGTGCTCGGCGCGTGCACGCCGCTGCCAAAAGCCGAATTGACCGCCTACACCACCTCCTACGCCGCCACGCATGAGGTGACCAACGGCATCCTCGATATTGTTGCGCCCTACGAGCGGGTTGTCATGCGCACTGCCGCCGGCGACACGATGGCGACGTTGCCGGCGCCGCGGCCACCCGGCCCGGCGCCCGCTTCCATCCGGCGCGCGACACGATCCTCAGCGCTGCCGCCGCCCGATCCTTCGCTGTTTGCCGATCCCGGTGCGGTGAAGCCGTCGCGGCCGCTGCCGCCGCCCGATCCTTCGCTGTTTGCCGATCCCGGTGCGGTG
>JAJPIH010000134.1 GCA_021324875.1 Alphaproteobacteria bacterium | reverse complement strand
TTCTCGGCGTCACCGAGACCGGCTCCACCGATCCCGAGCACGAGATGCTCGAGCGCGCGGTCGAGGACGGGGTGTGGGACGTGGTCATGGTCGCGTTTCACATGATGCACACCAACGCCCGCACCCGGGTGTTCCCGCGCACGATCGCCAACCGGATCGGTACGCTGATCATGTTCGCGGTCAGAAACATCTTTTCCAAGCCCGACCGCCTCAAGGCCGAGTTGCGGCGGCTGGCGGCGCGCGGCGAGGTACCGCGCTGGCTCGCCTATGCGCCAAACCCGCTCGGCTTTCTTGTCCACAGCGATTTCGGCGGCGCCGAAAGCATCCCGGAAGCCGCCTATCGCTTTGTCCGCCACGAGCCGGGGGTCGATGTGGTGCTGTTCGGCACCGGCAATCGCGACCATCTGCGCGCCAACATCGCCGCGATCCTGAAGCCGCCTTTGCCCGATACCGACCGCCGCATGCTCGAGAAATATTTCGGCCGGCTGGTCGGGATCGGCCTCGACCCGCCGGTCTACATGCCCGGCTTTACCGCGCACTGACCGGCGCCCGCTCCGCGGCGTTGTGCCGCCGGGGAGCGCCGGTGCGCTTCGACCGCGCTTCCTGGGTGATGACGATCGGCCTGCCCGGCTATCGCCGAAGGCCCGACCGGCCCCGCCCGCCTATGCCGCCGCGGCCCAGCCGGCGTTGCCGCCATCCGAAATATTTCGACAAGACGCCCGCTGCGACCGGTGGCATCCTATCAATCGCTATCGGCGGAAATTCTCATGCCCGGTCTGTGACATTATTGGGGCACCTTTCGGACGTGAAAGCGAAGATCGAAGGGAGCGGACCGGATTTTCCACTTGCTTCGACCAAAGGCCTGTTTTCAAATCCGGGGCACAATCGGAAACAGAGGAAGATTCGGCGTGCGATGATTGTCGAAGCGAGCGCAAACACGCGCCCGTCCGCTGCATACCCGCATGCACCCGAACTTTCGATCGTAATGCCCTGCCTCGACGAGGCCCGAACGGTCGGCGTTTGCGTCGGCAAGGCACGCGCCTATCTCGCCGCGCGCGGCATCGCGGGTGAGGTCATTGTCGCCGACAATGGCAGCACCGACGGCTCGATCCAGATCGCCGAGCGCGCCGGCGCGCGGGTGGTGCCGGTCGCCGCCAGAGGCTACGGCAACGCGCTACGCGCCGGCATCGAGGCGGCCCGCGGCGCCTATGTCGTCATGGGCGATTCCGACGACAGCTACGATTTCACCGCGCTCGACGGGTTTATCGACCAGCTGCGCGCGGGTTACGACCTGGTGCTCGGCAACCGTTTTCGCGGCGGTATTGCGCCCGGCGCGATGCCGCCCCTGCACCGGTTTTTCGGCAACCCGCTTCTGACCCTGATCGGCCGCACCTTGTACGGCAGTCCGAGCCGCGATTTTTATTGCGGTTTGCGCGGCTTTCGCCGGGCGGCGATCCTCGGGCTCGGCCTCGTTTCGCCGGGGATGGAGTTTGCGCTCGAGATGATCGTCAAGGCGACGATCCGCAATCTGGCGATCACCGAAGTCCCGACCCGGCTCGCCGCCGACGGCCGCGGCCGCCCGTCGCATTTTCGCAGCTGGCGCGACGGCTGGCGCAGCCTGCGCTTCTTTCTGCTGCTCAGCCCGCGCGCGGTGTTCCTCTATCCGGGTGCGGCGATCTTTCTCTTCGGCCTTGCCGCCACGCTGATGCTGTTCTTTCGCGACATCGTCCTTGGCAGCATCGGTTTTGCCGAGCACACGATGATCATGACCGCGGCGATGATCAATATCGGCTTCGAGGCGATGCTGTTTTGGGCCTTTGCCAAGGTTATCGCGATCCAACGCGGTCTGCTGTTGCACGATCCGCTGTTCGAAAAGCTGCGGCGGGCCGTGCCGCTCGAACGCGGCCTCGTCGGCGGCGGCCTGTTGCTGCTGCTGGGCGCGGGCATGTTTGCGGCCGCACTCGCCGAGTGGTTTGCCGCCGGCTTTGGCTCGCTGACCAGCGGCCGCGCCCTGCGTTTTGTCATCGTCGCCAGCACGTCCCTGGTGCTGGGTGCGCAAATTCTTTACGGATCGTTTTTCCTCTATTTGCTCGACTACCGCAGCGCAGCGGGCGACAGCGCCCGAGGCGGCGCCGGGCAATAGCTCGCGATCCGTCGCGCCTCCTGGCTCTGGCCTTCGGCGCGCGCCTGGGTCTCTGGCGATGCCGCAATTTCGACCCGGGATATAAGCTGCAAGATCCGATATTAGAGCACAGGTTGCGCCGAATGAGGGAGCCGCGCCGGGTCCATGCGATTGCCCAAACGCTGACATCTTGCTGACGGGCGGCCTGCTAGTACAGCGGCAGACCGGCGCCGGCGCCTCGAAACGGCCGCGGAAGAAGCCATCAAGGCGGGGCTCAGCGGCGGCGCGTGATCGCCGCATCGTCATCAAAAAATGGGAGAATTTGCCAGATGACCAAGATTTTGGCCGGCGCGGCCCCGCTCGCGGGGGCGCTGGTCGCCGCGGCAACGGCGGCCCAGGCTGCAACCATGGTGCTGACGGTCGGCCCGGCCGGCCAGTACCAAACAATCGCCAGCGCGGTCGGCGCCGCCAACGCCGACACCAACCTCGCCAATCAATACATCATAACCGTCGCCCCCGGCACCTACACCAACGATACCGCGACGATCAACCGGCCGCTGGCGATCGTGGCGGCGGTGCCGGGCTCGGCGGTGATCCTGAACGAGACCGCCGCTCTGCCCAACCAGAAGGGGATCCTGTTGGCCTACGCGCCGCTGACCGTCGACGGGCTGACCTTTGAAAACGCCCAGATCGCCAACTCGCTGGGCGGCAACGGCGCCGGCATCCGCAGCCAGGACACCAGCAATTACGGCACTCTGACGGTGCGCAACAGCACCTTCATCAACAATCAGATGGGCATCCTGACCAGCAACAACGCCAATTCCTTTGTCGTCCTGACCAACAACCTCTTTATGAACAACGGCAATCCCAACCCCTCTTATTTCGGGCACGCCGCCTATATCGGCCAGGCCAGCACACTGGTCGCGATCGGCAACGAGATTTGCGGCACCAATATCGGCCACGACATCAAGAGCCGCACCGCGGTCAGCGTGATCGAGAACAATTCGCTCTATGACGGCACCGCCGACCCGAACCAGCCGAGTTGCAACATCGGCTCGTCTAGCTATGCCCTCGACATTCCAAATGGCGGCCAGGCGATCGTGATCGGCAACATCATGGTCCAGGGGCCGGCCAGTCCCAATCTCAACATGGTCGCCTATGGCGAGGAGGGAATGATCTTCCCGATCAACAGCATCACATTTTCAAACAACATGATGCAGAACACCGCATCGAGCGGCACGGCAATCTACGACAACCCGTCCGCGCCGGTGCCGGTGCAAGGCAGCAACAACAGCTTTTCGAGCTCGCTGACCCAAATATATCCGGCCTCGGCCAACCAGCTGACCGGGACGGTTGGTGCGGCCGGCCCGATCTCGCCGGACGGCACGATCTCGAATGCGCCGAGCGGCCCGGCGCTGACGACCGCCGGCACCTGGACCTGGGGCGCTGCTTACACCGGTCAATACGCCGCTACGTGCGGAAAATGCTATCAAGTAAATCTGAACGGAGCTAATGTCTCGAATGCGGTGGAAATGGAGGTCGCGAACGGCGGCAATTTGTACGTCCTCAACGGCTACGGTTGGTTTGTCTGGTCCAATGGGACTTTTGTGAAATCGCAGACGCCATAGGGTTAGCAGCGGATCCGCCTGGTAAAGCTCTCCCATAGGGGGAGGCTAAAAGACGCGGTACAATTGACGGAGGCATCGACCCACCCGCGACATCCGGGTGGCGACCGGCTGGCGGGCTGACTGCATTGTCTCGCAGGTCGCCCATGGGAGCTCGATGGTTGGCCTCGAGGCTGTCACCGCACCCTGAGCTTCTTATGGAGAATCCTTGGCTCTCCGTTGTGATCCCGAGCCATAACGGCGAACGTTGGCTTTCGGCGACACTTCAATCGCTTGTCGATCAAGAGGCGCAAGCGCTCGAAGTGATCCTTATCGATAGCAGTCAAGGGGCAGCGAGCCTCGACGTCGCACGCGCATTTGGCGATCGGCTCAGTATGCGCATATTCCAGCGGCGCGATCTCGTCTCGTGGACGGCAAAGACGAATTTCGGCGTGGAACAGGCACGTACCAAATGGATTTGCATGCTTCATCAGGACGATTTATGGCTGCGCGGCCGCCTTGCTCGACTAGGCGACTGGCTGTCACGCGCCCGGATGCAGCGATGCATCTACACCCTTGCTTTATCGTGGATGAGACAGGTAGACGCTTGGGAACATGGCGTTGCCCGTTTCCTGCCGATGACACACCCGTCGGCGACCAACTGTTTTATAAGCATCTGCTCGTGCATAATTCTATCGGGATTCCGACACCGACCATCAGGCGCGACGCTTATCTTGCGGTGGGCGGCCTCGACAACGCGTTGTGGTTCACCGCTGATTGGGATCTGTATTTGAAGCTAGCGGGACATGGCGACGTCTTTTATCACAACGACGTATTAGCTTGTTTTCGTATACACAGGAATTCTTTGACAGTCCTGGGAAGTAAGAATCTGTGCGATTTCCGCATCCAACACCAGATCATAATTGACCGACATCTCGCAAAACTCCACCCTTGGATGCGTAGTCATATTTCTCGCTTGTTCCGCGCATCGCTCGAAGTGAATTCCGCCTTGGCAGCAGGGATGGATAAAAAATACCATCTGGTGCTGCCGGCGATCGGCGCACTGCTGGCGCTCGGACCCCGCGGTATCGTAGAATATTTTCACTCGTCGCGAATTATCGAGCGCCTAGTCCCCCGCATGCGTGCCGTTTTCTCGGGAAGGTATTGAGGTGCCCCCTGGTCCGATCATTCGGCGTCTATTCGGTCCATTCGAGCGCTCGATCACAAACATCTATCGTCGAACGTTCGTCGATCTCGACCACTTCGCCACGCAAATGATCGTATGGGTCCCGCGCCCGCATCGGATACTTGAAGTCGGGTGCGGGGAAGGCGCGGTGACCGAACGGCTTGCCGCCAAATATTCTGACGCCTCGATTACCGCGATCGACATCAACGCCAATATCGGACGCCTGTTTCGGCCGAAAAATCCTCGGGTGACGTTCGCGCAAAAATCCGCTGAGGAAGCCGCTGCCACCTCACCAAACGCCTTCGATCTGGTGGTCCTGTGTGACGTATTTCACCACGTTCCTGTCTCTGACCGCAGCGGGATGTTGTCGGCGATAAGCGAATGCATGGCACCTGGTGGCAGCTTCATCTTCAAAGACTGGACCCCAAGCAGAACGCTCATTCATAGTCTTACTCTATTCTCGGACCGATATTTGACCGGTGACAGTGTTCAATTTTGTACCAAGGCCGAGATCGAATCTCTGATTGTCACGATTTTTGGAGCCGGTGCGATACGAGCCGAAGCGTCAATATTGCCATGGCCAAACAATATCGCCTTTCTGGTCCGCCCTGACCTTCGGTGATTATGATCTCAGCCGATCACGCGCAAAAATGACCAGCCGCGGGCGTCGCCGATACGGTTATTTTTCCGGCTCTTGGGCGAACGAGTTCCGCTTCGGTGTGTTTACGTCAGTTATCTCGCTATTACGGTAAAGCGGTAATCAGTTGGCTCTGCGCGTGCAGGCGCGCCGCCAACAGCGCTTGCAGTCGGGGGAGCGCTCGGTCGATGATGCGAGATGCGATGAAATATTCGCGGAGACCGTTCGGTCCGAGCCGAAGCAAAGACACTAGAG
The DNA here is from genome assembly GCA_021324875.1 of Alphaproteobacteria bacterium. Classification (GTDB taxonomy): domain Bacteria; phylum Pseudomonadota; class Alphaproteobacteria; order ATCC43930; family CGMCC-115725; genus AP-15. The sequence continues at coordinate 644 of JAJPIH010000134.1, read as the reverse complement.
CCCTCGGGATTTCGGCATAGTTGCCTCGGACCGCTGCCGCCAAGGCGACATTGACATCGATCGACGCCTGTCCCGCGCGAACGAGGCGGCCGCAGTCCGAAAGACCAAGCTCGCCAAGGTGACGGTTCAATACAATTTCATATTGTCGGCGAAAGATTGGCGCGTCTTGGCTGCTGCGGATTGTCAGCGCTTGCGGATGGACCCGATAGCCGGTCAGCGGCTCCGGGTGATAATAGACCGCCCCAAGCGGCGCCAGCTTCAGGTATAGATCCCAATCGGGTGCAAACCACAGCGCCTCGTCCATACCGCCAACCCGCAGGAACGCGGCGCGCCGGATTACCGGAGCCGGAGCCGAGATGAAGTTCTGGACGAGGAGGCGGCGCAACAATGCGTCTCGTGGAGCCGGTGACGGTGTCACCGGCAAAGGACAACGCCAGACACCAAAGCGCCTGCCGGACCCGTCGATAACATAAGACGGATGCAGATGCATGACGGCGTCAGGCGCCGTCGCGATCCAGGTCTTGAGCGCGGCGGCGCGGCTCGGCATCCAAAAATCGTCGTCGTGAAGAATGCTGATCCAGTCAGCGCGCGCGGCGGCGACGCCAAAGTTGATTTTCTCGGTTTGTGATTGCAGGTCGCGGCGG
>JAJPIH010000081.1 GCA_021324875.1 Alphaproteobacteria bacterium | reverse complement strand
CGGCGACGGACAGGCGCCGGAGGATGAGGGCGAGAGTGGCGTTGCCGCGGGCCATGATCCGGGCGATGACGGCGCCGAGTTCGGCGATGACGGCGCCGCCGAGACGGTCGAGACCCTCGGCGGGGACGAATTCGAGGAGGTTGAGAGCCAGCGGTCGCGCTTTCATCGCCAGTACAAGATCCAGGAGGTGATCCGGCGCCGCCAGATCATGCTTGTCCAAGTTGCCAAGGAGGAGCGGGGCAACAAAGGGGCGGCGCTGACCACCTATCTGTCACTCGCCGGACGCTATTGCGTGTTGATGCCCAACACCGCCCGCGGCGGCGGCGTATCGCGCAAGATCACCAACCTCGCCGATCGCCGTCGGTTGAAAGACATTCTCGCCGAGCTCGACATCCCCGAAGGGATGGGGGTGATCGTGCGCACCGCCGGGGCCGAGCGTTCCAAGGCCGAAATCAAGCGCGATTACGAATATCTGTTGCGGCTGTGGAACGAGATCCGCGAATTGACGCTGCGCTCGACCGCCCCGGCGCTGATTTACGAAGAAGGCGATCTGATCAAGCGTTCGATCCGCGACCTCTACACCCGCGACATCGACGAGGTGCTGGTCGAGGGCGAGGAGGGCTACCGCACGGCCAAGGCATTTATGAAAATGCTGATGCCGAGCCATGCCAAGCGGGTACAGCCCTACCGCGATCCGCAGATCGGGTTGCTGCACCGGTTCCAGGTGGAAAGCCAGATCGATGCGATCCATTCGCCGGTCGTGCAGTTGCGCTCGGGCGGCTACATCGTCATCGACCAAACCGAGGCGCTGGTATCGATCGACGTCAATTCGGGGCGGGCGACGCGCGAGCGCAACATCGAAGAGACGGCGTTGCGCACCAATCTCGAAGCGGCTGATGAAATTGCCCGCCAGCTGCGGTTGCGCGATCTCGCCGGGCTGATCGTCATCGATTTCATCGATATGGAGGAGCACCGCAATCAGGTCGCGGTCGAACGCCGGCTCAAAGAGGCGCTCAGAACCGACCGCGCTCGCATCCAAGTCGGCCGGATCAGCCCGTTCGGGCTTCTCGAAATGTCGCGGCAGCGGCTGCGCTCGTCCCTGGCCGAGGCTTCGACCCAGCCCTGTCCGCATTGCGGCGGCACCGGCTTTATCCGCTCGACCGAATCAACCGCGCTCTATGTTTTGCGCTCGATCGAAGAGGAGGGAATGCGCCGCCGCTCGGCGGAGATTTGCGTCTACGTACCGACCGCCGTGGCGCTCTACATCCTCAATTACAAGCGCCAATCGCTGGCCCAAATCGAGCAGCGCTATGGCATTCATGTGCTGATGGCGCGCGACGACACGTTGATCCCGCCATCCTTCCGCCTCGAGCGGCTGCGGGCGATCGAGCCCGGCGAGGCGCCGGCGGCAATCGCCGCCCCGCTGACCCAGGCGCCCGAACCGGTCGATGACGAGGACAAAGGCGACGAGTTTGGCGATGGCGAGGACGACCACGAAGCCCGCCGTGACGACGATGACGAGCGTGGCCGCGCCCGCCGCCGCCGGCGCCGGCGGCGGCGTCATGATGACGAGCGGCCGCGCACGCCGGCCGCCGGCGACCGGGAATTCGACGAACCGGCGGTGGTGGCCAGCGCGGTCAATGGCGCGTCCGAAGCCGAGGGCGATGCCGATGGCGAGGATGACGAGCCGGCGCGACTGCGCCGCCGGCGCGGCCGGCGCGGCGGGCGGCGCCGCAACGGCCGGCGCGAGGATGCCGGCGCGGCTCTCGAGGCCGGATCGGCGCTTCCCGAGGAGATCGAGATTGTCGCGGTCGATGGTCAAGAGGCCCCGGCGAGCGCGATCCCGCCGACCCAAGAGGAGGAGCCCGCGGCGAATGAGCACACGCCGGCGGCCGAGCCAAGCCTGTGGCCGCAATCGACGCCGCCAATGCCGGCGATCGTCGCGGCCGCGCGCAGCGAGACCGCACCGGTTCCGGATGTCGTCGGCGAACCCGCCGAGATTGCGCCGGTCGCTGCCGAGAGCTATGCGCTCGCCGATGGCGGCGCCGCGGAGCGCAACCCGGCGATCGATGCCGCACCCGCGGCCGCGGCCGCCGAGGGGGTTGCGCCGGCCGGTCGTGCCGAGCCGGCTGGTTTTGCTGAGCCGGCCAGTCCCGCCGAACCGGCCAGTCCCGCCGGATCGGCCAGTCCCGCCGAACCGGCCAGTCCCGCCGAACCGGCAGGCGGCAATGGCGCGGTCGGTGACGGGGTGCCGGTTACCGTCTCGATGGCGGCCGCGCTCGAGACCGCACCCTCCGTGGTTGCCGTCGGCGCCGCGGAATTGCCGGCCGCCGGCGCGTTGCCGCTTGCCGCCGAGGCCGACGGTCACGCCCCCGGCCTCGCCGGCGCCGCCGAGCCGGCGACGCCGAGCCGGACCGAACCAACGCAAATCGTCCAAGAAGTCACAAAAAAGCCGGAAAACCCGCGTCGTGGTTGGTGGCAGCGGTTAATTCAACCCTGAGAACGGGATCGTCAACGGGTCGCCGGACGCGGTGTCGCACGCCTGGGGCGGCCGCGTTCGCGGCGCCGTTCGGTCTGACGGGTTCGGGTGAGAGGGCGATGGCGGTGCGCGATCTTTGCCGGGCGGTGATGGCGGGGCTGACGATGGCGCTGTTGGCGATGTCGGCGGCCGCCCGTGACAACGGGTCGGGCGGCGGGGTCAGCCTGCTGCGCGACGCCGAGATCGAGGGCGACATCCATACGATGATGACCCCGGTGTGGAAGGCGGCCGGTCTCGATCCCGATGCGGTGCACGTCTATCTGGTCGCCGACAACAGCATCAATTCCTTTGTTGCCGGAGGCCAGAACATCTTTGTCAACGCCGGCCTGCTGCTCCATGCCGACACGCCCAACCAGTTGATCGGGGTATTGGCGCACGAAACCGGCCACATCGCCGGCGGCCACCTCTACCGGGGGGCGGAGGCGATGCGCAACGCCAGCATCGAGGAGATCATCGCGATGGTCGCCGGTGCTGCGGCGACGATCGCGGCGCGCGGCAGCGGGGGCGGCGGCGCGCTGCTCGGCGCGTCGGGGGTCGGGGAGCGCGCCTATCTCGCCTCCTCGGTGACCTTCGAAGCGACCGCCGACCACGCGGCGATGAACTATCTCGATGCGACCCACCAATCGGCGCGCGGGTTGCTGCAGTTTTTCGAAAAGATGCAGAGCCAGGAGATGCTGATCGGGGCGCATGAGGACCCCTATCTGACCGATCACCCGCTGACCCAGGACCGCATCGAATATGTGCGCGAGCATGTCGAGCGTTCGCCCTACTCGAACAACCCCGACCCGCCGGCCTATATCGACATGCTGCAGCGGATCAAGGTCAAGCTCGCCGCTTTCACCGAGCCGCCGACATCGGTGCTGGCGAAATATCCCGCCGGCGACAATTCGGTGCTGGCGCGTTATGCGCGCGCGATCGCCTATTACCGCATCCCCGAACTCGATCGGGCGCTGCCGACCATCGACGGCCTGATCCGCGACTACCCGCGTGACCCCTATTTCCGCGAGCTCAAAGGCCAGATGCTGTTCGAGAACGGACGCATCGCCGAAGCGGTGGCACCCTATGAGGCGGCGCTGCGGCTCGATCCCAACGCCCCGCTGTTGCGCATCGAATTGGCGCAGGTCTATGTCGAGAACCACAATCCGGCGCAGAACAAGCGGGCGATCGCCTATCTGAGCGATGCGCTGCGGTTTGAAGACAAAGACACCGATGCTTGGCATCTTCTGGCGACCGCTTACGGCCGTGACAACCAGTTCGGCATGGCGGCCCTCGCCCTCGCCGAGGAAGGGCTGGCCGCCGACAACAAAAAGAATGCGCTTGCCGAGGCGGCGCGGGCCGAACATCTGCTGCCGAAGGGCAGCGCGGAATGGGCGCGCGCCGAGGCGATCCGGGCGCAGGCCAACGATCTCGACGATGCCAATTGAGCCGCCGCAAAGCGGCCGGCAATGCCCTCACCCTCGAACGGAGTTACCCCTATGTCCGGTGTGGTGCGCATAGCGTTGCTGGCGGTTTTTTGCGGGCTGGTCGCCGCGGGTGGGGCCGGGCGGGCCGGCGCCGCCGACGCTCCCCCGGCACCGCTGCAGCGCCAGCAGGTCGAGGCGATCATCCACGATTATCTGATGCAACATCCCGACGTGCTGATCGCGGCGTTGCGCCAGGCCGAGGACAAGCTGCACAAGGACGATGAGGCCAAAGCTTCGCATGCCGTGGTACGCAACCGCCAGGCGGTGTTCAACGACCCGTCGACCCCGGTCGGCGGCAACCCGCACGGCGATGTCAGCATTGTCGAATTCTTCGACTACCGCTGTCCTTATTGCAAAGAGGTCGAACCGTCGCTCGAAGCGATGGTGAAACAGGATCCGCAATTGCGCCTTGTCTATAAGGAGTTTCCGATCCTCGGGCCGGTCTCGGTCACCGCGGCCCACGCCGCGCTCGCGGCCCAGAACCAAGGCAAATACGATGCTTTTCACCGGGCGATGATGGGGGTCCGCGGCAATATCACCGATGAGACGGTCTACCGGGTCGCCGCTTCGGTCGGGCTCAATGTCGACGAGCTCAAGCGCGACATGGCCTCGCCGCAAATCGCACAGACGATCAAAGACAATATGAAGCTCGCCGACGCCCTCGATATCCGCGGCACGCCCGCCTTTGTCATCGGCGATAAGGTGGTGCCGGGGGCGGCCGATCTCGACACGCTCAAAAGCATGGTCGCCGAGGCGCGCAAGCAATAGGCTCGGCTTGCTTCGCTCAGGGCTCGCGATCGGGCTGCTGGTCGGGGTGAGCGGCGATGAAGGCCGGCAGCTTCATGCATTCGGCGTATATCCGCGCGAGGGTCGGATAGGGCGTCATGTCGAGCCGATAGCGCTCGGCGTTGACCACCTGTGGCACGAGCGCGATATCGGCGAGCCCCGGCCGGTCGCCGTGGCAGAACCGGCCGCCGCGCGGGTCGCCGGCGAGCAGCGCCTCTAACGCCGTAAACCCGGCGTCGATCCAGTGATTGTACCACGGGCCGAGATCGGCTTCGCTGCGGCCATAATTGTGAATGAGATAGCGCAGCACGCGCAGGTTGTTGATCGGGTGGATGTCGCAGGCGACGATCTCGGCCAGCGCACGCACCCGCGCGCGATCGGCCGGCGCCGACGGCAGCAGCGGCGGCTCGGGATAGGTCTCGTCGAGATATTCGATGATCGCCAGCGACTGGATCAGGGTTTGGCCGTCGATCTCGAGCGCGGGGACCAGGCCTTGCGGATTGATGCCGCGATAGGCGGGCTGGGCCTGGTCGTTGCGGCGCAAATGGATCGAGACTTGGTCATAGCTCAGCCCTTTCAGGTTCAGCGCGATGCGCACCCGAAACGCCGCCGAAGACCGGAAATAGCCGTAGAGCTTCATCTCCTCACCTCTCGCAACCATGATCTGCGGCGTTGCGCGCCGGCGCCCGACCTCTCGCGACGCGGCCGTTCAGCCGGGAGTGCGCGCCGGTGCGTGGGCAAAGGCTTCGGCGATCGCGGCAAAAGCCGGTTTGGGGCGCAATTCGGCGTCGAAGGGCAGGGGTCGCGACGGCAACCCGTCCTTGCGCCAGCGCGACCGGTCGGTCTCGTGCCGCACGATCCAGCTGTGCCGATCGGAAAGGCCCCAGGTCACGACGACCTTCACCGCCGGCTCATCAAGGGCGACGTCGAGAAAACGACGATAGGTATCGGCAACGAGGCGGTCGCGCCGCGCGATATCGGCGGGCGCTTCCTCGTCGCTGACATCGAGTTCGGTGATCTCGATCGTCAATCCGAGGGCCGCGATGTCGGCAAGAAAGCGGCGAAAGCGGTCGGCCGCGAAGGGGGGCCCGCCGACGGCGTGCAGATGCGCCTGGATGCCGACCGCGTCAACCGGCGTGCCGGATTGGCGCATGCGCTGCAGCAATTCGAGCAATACGACGCGGCGCGTTTCGTGTTCCGGGGCGTCGAGCTCGACATTGTATTCGTTGACCACCAGCTTGGCCGCGGGGTCGGTCTCATGCGCCAGCCGATAGGCGAGATCGAGATATCCGGGTCCCAGCGCCTCGAGAAACACCGCTTTGCGCAAGCCGTCCGGGCGCCCGTCGCGGGGCTCAATCGGCTCGTTCACGACATCCCAGCTGTGAACGATGCCGCGGTAGCGGCCGGCAAGCGCGGTGATATGGGCAATGACCGCGCCTTCCTTGGCCTTGCGGTCGGGCAGTGTGAAAAACCACGGCGGCGTGCGGAAATACCACAGCAGATTGTGACCGCGCAGCGCCATCCCGCTCTCGACCGCAAAGCCGGCGACGGCGTCGGCGCGCGAATAATCGTCGTCGCCCGGCCGGCCGCGATTGATATCCTGCCATTTCATGTCGTTTTCGGGGACGACAAGACCGGCCTGCTGCTCGACGAGGCGGATGAATGGCGGGTCGTGAAGGATCTGCCAGGCCGCGATCGTCGTACCATAAACAAGGCCTTTTTGCGCCGCCAGCCGCCTGAGGCTGTCGGTTGCCGCGCAAGCCTGCGCGAGTGCCGCGGTTGGTGCCGCGTCGACCAGCGCGAGCCCGGCCAGGCCTGCCGTCAGCAGCTGCCGCCGCCGCATGCCGCCGGGCGCCGTCATTTCACCGGAGCCGCCACCGGCGGCGGCGGCCGGCGGCCCGGCCGCGCCGCGGCGCTTACCGCGGGGGTCGCGAGATGTTCGAGATTGGTGCGCGCCGCCTTGTCTTCGGGGCTGCCGGGCGCGATCGCGCCGACCTGTTGCCAATCGCTTCGGGCGCCGTCGAGATCGCCTTCCAGGCGGCGGATGTTGCCGCGCTCGAGCAATGCCGATGCGGAACGCGGGTCAAGGCTGAGCGCCCGGTCGATGTCGGCCTGGGCGCGCGCCAGGCGGTCGAGCGCGCGGTTGGCCGAGGCGCGATAGACCAGCGCATCAACCCGGTTCGGATCGGCTTTGAGGACGCGGTCGAGGTCGGCCACGGCGCTGTCGAGATATCCCGCCGCATAGGCGGCTTCGGCGCGGTCGATCAGGATTTCGATATCGTCCGGCGCCAGCGCCGCCGCCGCTTTCGCTGCGGCAAAAGCGCGTTTGGTGTCGCCGGCGAGGAGCCAGGCTTGTCCCGCCTGGTCGAGCACTTGGGCGCGCAGTTCGGTTGGCGCCGAGGTCATCATCTGCGCCAAGGCGTCAAGCCGCCCGGCGGCCTCACGGTATTTGCCGAGGCCGATCAACGCCACCGCGGCGCAATGGTCGGCGGGATGAGCGCCGCCGCGCTTCAGCCACGAAGCAGCGAGGTTGAGCGCGGCGCGCGGATCGCTGCGGGCGAGGGTCAAGCAGCGGTCATAAGTTTCGGCATCGACCTCGGCGGAGGGGGGCGGAGCGGCGACGGCTGCATTGGGCGGGTGCGCGGATTGGCCGGCATTCGCCAGATCGGCGGCGGTGGCGATTGCGACCCCCAAACAGGCGAGCAGGCCAGCCCCCGCAAGGCGGTAAAAATCGAGCCGCATCGATCCCCTGACGGTGCCTCGCCGCATCCACAGCGCCCGGCATGATTGCCACGAAATCGGGCGACAAGATAGGTTGCATCGCCGCCGGCGGTGGCGGCGGCGCGGGCAAGCGGAGAGAAATGTCGTGAGCAACGGCGCAGGCCGGCATCTGTTCTGCTTTGGCCTCGGCTATAGCGCGTTGGCGCTGGCGCAGCGGCTCAGCGGCGAAGGCTGGCAGGTCAGCGGCACCGCGCGCAGCGAAGACCGGGTCGGGCAGTTGCGCGCCCACGGTGTCGCCGGCTTCCGCTTCGACCGCGCAACGCCGCTGGCGGCCGGCGCCTTGGCCGGGGTTTCGCACATTCTCGTCTCGATCCCGCCCGAGGATGACGGCGATCCGGTCTTCGCCCGCCACCGCGACGATATCGTCGCGCTGCCCGGCCTCGCCTGGCTTGGTTATCTGTCGACGACCGGCGTTTACGGCGACCGCGCCGGAGGCTGGGTCGACGAGACTTCGGCACCGGCGCCGACCGGGACGCGTGGACAGCGCCGCCTCGTGGCCGAGCGCGACTGGCTCGGGCTGTGGCGGGACCATGGCGTTCCGGTCCATGTCTTCCGCCTGGCCGCGATCTACGGTCCCGGACGCAGCCAGTTTGCGGCGCTGCGCGCCGGCACGGCGCGGCGCATCGACAAACCGGGGCAGGTCTTCTCGCGCATTCACGTCGAGGATTTGGTCGCGGTGCTGCACGCCTCGATCGCCCGCCCGCGGCCGGGTGCGGTTTACAATGTCTGTGACGATGCGCCGGCGCCGCCGGCCGATGTCGTCGCTTATGCCGCCGGCTTGATCGGGCTGACCCCGCCGCCACTGGTGCCGTTGGCCGCGGCCGGGCTGTCGCCGCTGGCGCGCAGCTTTTATGACGAGAGCAAGCGGGTCTCGAATGCGCTGATCAAACGCGAGCTGGCTGTCAGATTGCGCTATCCCGACTATCGCCGCGGGCTCGCCGCAATCCTTGCCGAGGAAAACCGCGCGGCGCGATGACGCTTGCCTCAAAACCGGGCATCCGGCATCGTCGGGCGTTAAACGAGTGCCGGCTCCGGCAGACCGGTCCCCGCATAGGGGTGTTAGGGAGAGCGCCGATGATCCTGCGGACCCGTCCGACGGGGACGCCTCTGCCGCGCCTATCGGCAGTGCCGCTCGACGCGCCTGCGCGACGGTCGAGGCCGGCTTGTTTTGGAAGACCTTACGGCCGGGCCGCCGGTGATCGCGATCCGATCGGATTCGCGCGGCGTTTCCGACGCTGGCAGGCGGCCGGCTCCCCTCAGGAACCGATCAAGGAGGTCCGATGACCACGTACAACGTGCTGATGATGGGCGCGTCCTACGGATCGCTATTGGCCATAAAGCTGTTGTTTGGCGGCCACAAAATCACGCTGGTCTGCCTGCCGGCCGAGGTCGAAGCGTTCAACAACGACGGCGCCCATGTCCGCCTGCCGGTCCGCGGCCGCCCGCAGCCGGTCGAACTCGACTCGCGCAAACTGCCCGGTATGTTGCGGGCGGCGGGCCCGACCGCGGTCAGTCCGGCGGATTACGATCTTGTCGTGCTCGCGATGCAGGAGCCGCAATACCGCTCGCCCGGTGTGCGCGAACTGCTCGACGCGGTGGCGAAGGCGTACATTCCATGCATGTCGATCATGAACATGCCGCCCTTGCCCTATTTGCGGCGGATCCCGGGCCTGGCCACCGAGCCGTTGCGCGCCTGCTATACCGACGCCACGGTCTGGAACAGTTTCGAGCCGGGCCTCTTGACCCTGTGCAGCCCCGACCCGCAGGCGATCCGCCCGCCCGGCGAAAAGATCAATGTGCTGCAGGTGACCTTGCCGACCAATTTCAAGGCGGCGCGGTTTGCCGACGAGGCGCCGACCGCGATGCTGCGCCAGATGCAGAGCGAGATCGAGGCGGTACGCTATGATCCCGGCGACGGTCGTGCGATCGACCTGCCGGTCAAACTCAAGGTGCACGAGTCGATTTTTGTGCCGCTGGCCAAATGGGCGATGCTGCTGACCGGCAATTACCGGTGTGTGACGCCGGATGCCGCGATCGATATCAAGGACGCGGTGCATCGCGACCGCGAAGCCTCGCGCTCGGTCTATGATTGGGTGTGCGAGGTGTGCCGCAAATTGGGGGCGGCGCCCGGCGACCTGGTGCCGTTTGAGAAATATGCGGCGGCGGCGAACGATCTGGTGCGGCCTTCTTCGGCGGCGCGCGCCTTGTTCAACGGCGCCCCGAATATCGAGCGCACCGACCGGCTGGTGCAGATGATCGGCGCACAATTCGGCATGCATCACCCGATCGTCGATGAGACGGTGATGACCGTCGACGCACGGCTCGCGATCAATCGCAAAGCCGCGGCCTGACGCGATCGCGGCGCAGCGGGTGGCGGTGGCGCTGACCGCCGCCGCGTCGAGCCTGCGATCCGAAGAACGGCACGTGGACCCTGCGGTTACGGTATGATGCGGGCTTCCGCCAATTCGCCGGGAGCCGCGCGATGCCGACGCCGCCGATCAACCCCTTCGTCGCCCGCGAGGTGCGGGCGTTTCTGCAAGCCCTGAACGCCGCGGGCGGGACGCCAATCGAGCAGCTGTCGCCGTCGGCGGCGCGACAGGTACTGGTCGACGCCCAGCGCAGCGTCGCGACCGATCTCTCCGGGGTGGAGACGGCGGAAACGACAATCGACCATGACGGTCGGTCCCTGCGGCTGCATATTGTCAAGCCCGGCGGAGCGCCGCCGGGCTTGCCGGTGTTCATGTTTTTCCACGGCGGCGGCTGGGTGCTCGGCGATTTCGAGACGCATCTGCGGCTGGTGCGCGACCTCGTCCTCGCATCCGGGGCGGCGGCGGTGTTTCCCGACTACTCGCCCTCGCCCGAGGCGCGATACCCGACAGCGATCAACGAGGCTTACGCCGCGACCCTATGGGTTGCCGAGCATGGCGCGGAGATCGGGGTCGACGGCGCCCGTCTGGCGGTTGCCGGCAACAGCGTTGGCGGCAACATGGCGGCGGCTGTGAGCCTGATGGCCAAGGACAAAGGCGGGCCGGCGCTTCGCTGTCAGGCGCTGTTGTGGCCGGTGACCGATGCCGATTTCGACACCCCGTCCTACCGGGAATTTGCCGAAGGCCATTTCCTGACCCGGAACATGATGATCTGGTTCTGGGGCAACTATCTTCCCGACCTCCCGCGGCGCCGCGAAAAATATGCCGCACCGCTGCGCGCGCCGATCGGCGAATTGCGCGGTCTGCCGCCGGCCGTGGTACAGACAGCGCATAGCGACGTCTTGCGTGACGAAGGCGAAGCCTACGCGCGCAAGATGAATGAGGCCGGGGTCGAGGTGGTCTCGGTTCGTTACAACGGGCTGATCCACGATTTCGGTCTGTTGAATGCGCTTGCCGGGGTACCCGAAGTCCGCGCCGCGATCGCCCAAATTGCGAATGAGCTTAGAGGGCGTTTGCAGCGCTAAGGCCGCGCCGCCGGCAGGCGGCGATTGACCATTCGTATGTTGCATCGCATCATCGGCGCAATCTCGCGGTGTGAGCCGGCGTCATTGCGCTGTGGCATTCGTTCATTGCACCGCAACAAGCGGGGGAGGTGGTCGCACAACGCCGGAGGCGGTTTTGGACACCGGCTGGCAGCCGCTCGCGACGGGGCTGTCGCCGGCCGCTCGCAGACACGACACATGGGAGATGCCTGCCATGCCCGAAACCACCACACGCGCCGACGGCGTCGTCATTTGCGCCGAGATGCGGCTCGGCTACGAGCGCATCCTGACCCCGGCCGCGATCGCCTTTGTTGCTGCGCTCGAGCGGCAATTCGGTGCCGAGCGGCGTCGGCTGCTCGACCGCCGGGCCGAGATCCAGCGCCGGCTCGATGCCGGGTGGAAACCCGATTTTCTTCCCGAAACCAAGGCGATCCGCGAGGCCGATTGGCGGGTGGCGCCGGTTCCCGCCGACCTCCGCGACCGTCGTGTCGAGATCACCGGACCGACCGACCGCAAGATGGTGATAAACGCCCTCAATTGCGGCGCCAACGTCTTCATGGCCGATTTCGAAGACGCCAGCACCCCGAGTTGGGCCAATCTGCTGGAAGGCCAGATCAATCTGTGCGACGCGGTCCGCGGCTCGATCACTTTTG
>JAJPIH010000272.1 GCA_021324875.1 Alphaproteobacteria bacterium | reverse complement strand
CCGAGATTGGTGCAATAGGCGTAACGGTTCGAGGCGTCGACGACGACGCAATGCGCCTTGGCGCCGGTCGCCAGGATCTGGGTCGGAGGGGTCGCAACCCGCCCGGCGGCGTCGATCGGGTTGATCGCCAATTTGGCGCCGGGATAGGACGCGCTCAGCAGAAACCGGCCGGTGCGGTCGGTCACGAAATAGGCCATGCTGTCGGCGAGCGGAGCGGCGCCGAGGTGACGGAGCCGGCCGCTGTGCGGATCGATGGCAAAACTCGACACCGGAAACGGTTCGCTGCGCAGGGCGGCATAGAGAAAGCGGCGGTCGGGGCTCATCGCCATCGGGATGCTGGTCGGCGACGGCCGATCGGTGCCGGGGACCGCGACCCGCTCGATCTCGCTAAGATCGCCGCTGTCGCGATCCATCGCGAAGACAAAGATCTCCTTGCTGCCGGCGTTCGATACATAGACCAGCGTGGGCGACGGGCCGGTCATCGGCTCAGCCCTCGCGCTGCAGCTGTCGCGCCTGCTGCGCCGCCGGGCGGTCGTGGCAGGTCTTGAGCCACGCCTCGGCCCGCGGCCAAGCCGACAGGTCGACCCGCGCCTGGCGCGCCCAGGCGAGGATGCTGGCGACATTGAGATCGGCGACCGAGAACCGCTCGCCGAGCAGATAGGGGGTGGCGGCGAGCGCCCCGTCGAGCACCTTGAGCGGTGCGGCCAGCGCGCGCTCGGCCGCGTCGGCGGCGGCGGCATCGCGGCGGTCTTCGGGGCCGATGCGGTTCAACAGCACCGTCAGCGCCGGCCGCTCGAGCTCGGTCATGCCCCAAAAGCTCCACTGCCAGACGCGAGCCTCGTCGTGGAGATCGAGCGGATACAGCCCGCCGGCGGCGTATTTTTTGGCGAGATAGAGGTTGATCGCCATCGATTCCCAGAGCCGGAAGCCGTCATCCTCGATGGCCGGGATATGGCCGTTCGGATTGATTGCGAGGAATTCGGGGCGGCGTGTGCCGCCATCGGCGAAATCGAGTTTGATGTGCTCATAGGCCAGCCCGAGTTCGCCGGCCATCCACAAGGTGCGGAACGCTCGCGACCGGGCCACGCCATAAATCTTGAGTGCCATCTGTGCCCTCCTCGCGCAAACCCTCCCCGGTGCGTGAGCCTCGCACGAGCGGCGGGCGGGGGAAAGGGTTTCGGCGCAGAGCGGCGAAAGCGGCCGGTCTTGCGCGCCCGCGACCGGGCGCCGATCGGCGGCGCCGCGACCGCCGGCGCGGCGGCGCCGCCCGCCCCGGCCGCTCGCCTAGTATTCCCGGTACGGCAGGAACTTGCCGCTCAACGTCAATTTGACGCGGTCGCCCTTGGGATCCGGCTGGCGCTCGATGGTCATCTCGAAATCGATGGCGCTCATGATGCCGTCGCCAAACTCTTCCTCGATCAGCGCCTTCCAGGTTGTCCCGTAGACCTGGACCAGCTCGTAGAAGCGGTAGATCAGCGGATCGGTCGGCACCGCGCCGGGCAGCGAACCGCGCTGCGGGATCTCCGCCAGCAGCATCTGCTCCTCGCGATCGAGGTCGAACAGCTTGGCCGCGCGTTCGGCCTGTTCGGGGCGCAATTTCATCTGCCCCAACAGCGCCGCCGTCACATAAACCGCACCGCCGCCGATCTCGGCGACGATTGTCTTCCAGCTCAGCCCGTGGCGCCGCTTCGCCGCGAGGATCTTGCCCGTGAGTTGGTCACGCGTCATTGCCGCCTCCTTGATGCCACAAGGTGACAGGCAATTTTCGTGCCGATGAGCGGCCCCCCGCCCGCCCGCGCGGGCCGCGCCAGGTCCAACCGCGGGGCGCCCCCTCAGTGGAGCAGGTTTGGCAGTTCGGCTATGGCCCGGTCGATCAGGGCAGCACCGCGCTGTTCGTCGAGCTGGGCGGCGATGACTTGCCGGGCGGCGGCGATCGCGATATCGACGGTGACCGCGCGGATCTCGGCGACGGCACGCGCTTCTTCCTGCGCAATCCGTTCTTCGGCCAGCTGTTGTCGGCGGTGCAGCGCCTCTTCGAGGGCGCGCGCCGCCTCGCCGGCGATGCGCTCGGCTTCGGCCTTGGCGTGGGCGACGATCTGCTCGGCCTCGGCCGCGGTTTCGCGCTCGCGGTCGCGCAACTGGGCGAGCATGCGCTCGGCCTCATCGCGCAGATTGCTGGCGGTTTCGAGCTCGTCGCGGATCCGCGCCGCGCGCGCGTCGAGACCGCCGATCACAAACCGCTTGGCCGGCCGCCACATGATCGCGACAAAGACGACCACCGCGATCGTGAACCAGAACTCGGCTTCGTGGAGCAGATGCATCAGAGCGCGCGCTCCGCGGCGACCCGGTCGACAGCCGAGGTCACCGTCTGCGGATCAGGAGGGGCCCCGGTCAGCCGCGCGGCAAGATCGGCCGCGACATCGGCGGCGACGGTGCGAATTTCGGCAAGCGCCCGGGCCTTGGCGGCGGCGATGTCGCGTTCGGCGGCACCGGTGCGTTCGGCCAGCACCGCGGTCAACTGGCGCTGCCGCTCGGCCGCCGCCGCGGCCAAGCGCTCGCCGGTGGCGCGCAGCGTCGCCTGGGCTTGCTCGCGCGCCGCGGCGCGGGCGCTTTCATAAGCGGCGACCAGCGCCTCGGCGTCGCGGCGCAGCTGCGCCGCGCGGTCGAGATCCTCCTCGCGCCGCCGCCGCCGCGCCTCGATCGCGGCCGCGATCCGCGGCAAGGCGATGGTCGACATCAGCACATACAGCACGATAAAGCTGACCGCGAGCCAGAACAGCTGCGGCAGATAGGTCGAAACGTCGAGCTGCGGCATGGCCGGCGGCCCTGTCGGCGGTGCGAGGCTAGAACACGAACAAGATCAAAAACGCGATCGCCAGGCCGAACAAGCCGGTCGCCTCGGACAGCGCAAAACCGAGAAACGCAAAGGGCTGCACCTGACCCTGCGCCGCCGGGTTGCGCGCCAGCGAGCTGATCAGCGAGGCAAAGACATTGCCGATGCCGATCCCGGCGCCGACCAGCGCGATGCAAGCAAGCCCGGCACCAATCATTTTGGCCGCGTTGACGTCCATGGGTGTCTTCCTGTCGTCGGTGGTTGTTGGCGAAGGCGGCGACGCGTCAATGCATATGGATCGCGTCGTTGAGATAGAGGCAGCTCAGGATGGCAAAGACATAGGCCTGCAGCACCGCCACCAGCAATTCGAGCGCCAGCAGCATCACATCGATCGCGACCGGGAAAATTGCCAGGGCGCCGATCAGCGCCGCAAACCCGGCGAAAATACCCAGCATCGTGTGGCCGGCAAGCATATTCGCAAACAGCCGGATCGACAGAGTGAACGGGCGGATGCAGTAAGACAAGACCTCGATCGGCACCAGGATCACCAGCAGCAAGGCCGGCACGCCCTCGGGCACAAAAAACCGCAAGAAATGCAAACCATGTTTGACGAAGCCGACAATTGTCACGCCGATAAAGACGACAATCGCCAGCGCAAACGTGACGATGATCTGCCCGGTAACGGTGAAGCTGTAGGGAATGAGGCCCAGCAAATTGGCAAACAAAATGAACATGAACAGCGAAAATATGAAGGGGAAGAACGGCAAGCCCTGCGGGCCGACGGTGCTTTGCAGCATATCGGCGACGAACTCGTAACTGAGTTCGGCCAGCGATTGCACCCGCCCCGGCACCAGGGCGGCGCGGCGGGTGCCAAAGATGGTCAGCGCGGCGATCAGCGCCACGATCGCCGTCATCGCCAGTGCCGCGTTGGTGTAAGAGACGTCGAGACCGTGCAGGCGCACCGGCAAGACGCGCTCGATCGTGAATTGTTCCAGCGGATGCAGCTCGATCGCCAAATCAGCAATCCTCGTCGTCTGGCGGCGCCGGTCGGGCGGCGCGATCCGCGGCCCGGCGCCAGCCGACCGCCCCGCCGGTCCCGGTCAGGGCTCGATAGACATTGAGCATCCCGGCCGCAATCCCCAGAAAGAACAGCGTCACCATCGCCCATGGCCGGGTGCCGATCCAGCGGTCGAGCGCCCAACCGAGACCGACCGACACGGCCACCGCCGTGACCAGTTCGATCCCGATGCGCCAAGCCGCCGAGAGGCCCTGCTGCAGCCCCGGACCGCCACCCGATTTCGCCACCGGGACGCGCTCCGCGCGCGCCCGGTCAATCCGCTCGCCAAGCCGCGCCAGCGGGTCAGACGGCGGCTCTTCGCTCATTCCGGAGGCACGGCCATTCGCTACCCGTCCGGCCGCAATCCGGCCGGGGCGGCGCGACCATAGTCGGCGGCTCGCCGCCCTGTCAACGACCACGCCGCCGCATCGCGCGCCGCGCGGCGGCGGCCATCTGTGCGCCCCTTGCTCAATAGCCGCGCTCGCGGTCGACCGCGGTCGGCAGCGGCAATCGGTTCTGAAAGCGGCGGATTGCGTCGAGCACGATCGGGGCGGCGGTGCGCGGATTGGTGACGCCGGCAATATGGGGGGTGACGAGAATGCGCGGGTGGCGCCAGAACGGATGGGCGGGCGGCAACGGCTCGTCGCGGAACACGTCGAGCGCGGCGGCCGAGAGCCGCCCTGAATCGAGCGCCGGGATCAGGTCTTCCTCGATCAGGTGACCACCGCGCCCGGCATTGACCAGGCACGCCCCTTCCGGCAGGGCGGCGAAAGTGCGTGCGCACAGGATACCCTCGGTCGCCGGGGTCAGCGGCAAAATGCAAACCAAGATCTCGCTCCGCGCCAGCAACTGTTCGAGGCCCGCTGCGCCTGCATAGGTCACAAACCCGTCCACCTTGCGCTCCCGCCGGGTCCACCCCGACACCGGGAAGCCGAGGGCTTTGAGCCGGCGCGCGACATGCCGGCCGATCTCGCCAAAGCCGAGGAGCCCGACCGGCCGCTCGCCGGCACCCTTTTGCGGCAATTCCCGCCAGATCGCGGCGCGCTGCTGCGCCTGGTAGTCGAGGTCGCGGCGATGAAAACGCAGCACCTGCAGCGCGACATATTCGCTCATCGCATCGCTGAGATCCGAATCGACGAGGCGCACAATCGGCACCCCCGCCGGCAGGCTCGGATCGCCGAGAATGTGGTCGACCCCGGCCCCCAGCGACAAGATCAGCTTCAAATTCGGCAGCGACGCCAACAGCCCGGGCTCCGGCCGCCAGACCAGCGCATAGTCGATCTCCGCCGGGTCGCCGACCGCCGGCCACACCCGAAAATCGAGATCGGGGGCAAGCCGGGTGAGTTCGCCGCGCCACGCCGCCGCCGAATCGACCGGTGAATGGAACAACATCGCCATCGCCGCGGTCATAGCACAAACCCCGCTGCCGCCATATTGCGGCCCGCTTGCGGGATTATCGGCGCGGCACCTATGAGGGGGGCGGTTGGAATGCGCTCGCTGTGGAAATCGTTGGCCGTACGCTGGCTTGGCGGACGGGCCTCCGAGGCGTTGGTTGGGGAGATCACCCCGCTCGAACTGCTGTTGTCGGAGGCGGCGCCGACCGCGCCCACATTTGCCGTCCGGCGCCTGGCGGCGGTGTCGCCCCGCGCCCTGTTGGCTCAGCAGCCGCCGGCGGCGCTGCACGGCGTCGCCGCCGCCGACGACCCCGCCATCCCCGCTCCGGTCGCGACTGAACAGCGCGGCTAGCCCTCGGGCACGGCGAGCGGCGCTCCGCCGCGGCGCGTTTGCCGCCGCGCGCAAGCCTTGCGATTTCGCCGGTAGACGCGGGGCGCGCGGCTGGTCAGGATGCGGCGATTTTCGCGGTCGCGGCGCGCGGAAGAACGGCCGCCCGGCGGCGCGCCGCAGGGAAGGACGAGAGAATGAGCAGCCAGGAGGATGGCGCCCGGCGCGCGCAACCCGCCCCGCGCCGCTTCTTCGAGCGGGTGCGCGACTATTTCTCACCGCATGAGATCGTCGACACCTCGCCCAAGATCGCCGACGAGGTCAAATACACGACCTGCTACATGTGCGCCTGCCGCTGCGGGATCAAAGTGCACCTGAAGGACGGCGCGATCCGCTACATCGAGGGTAACCGCGACCATCCGGTCAACCGCGGCGTGATCTGCGGCAAGGGCGCCTCGGGCATCATGCAGCAGCACTCGCCGGCGAAGCTCAGAAAGCCGCTGCGCCGCGTCGGCGAGCGCGGGGCCGGCGCGTTTCGCGAGATCGAATGGGACGAGGCAATCGCGACCGCGATCGAATGGCTCGCGCCGATCCGCGCCAGCGACCCCAAACGGCTCGCCTTTTTCACCGGGCGCGACCAGAGCCAGTCGCTGACCGGTTACTGGGCGGCGCAGTTCGGCACGCCCAATTTCGCCGCCCATGGCGGCTTCTGCTCGGTCAATATGGCGGCCGCCGGCATGTATACGTTAGGCGGCAGCTTTTGGGAGTTTGGCGAACCCGACTGGGAGCACACCCGTTATCTGTTGATGTTCGGCGTTGCCGAAGACCATGATTCGAACCCGATCAAGATCGGCCTGTCGAACCTGCGGCGGCGCGGCGCCAAATTTGTTTCGGTCAATCCGGTGCGGACCGGCTATTCGGCGATCGCCGACGAGTGGATCGGGATCCGCCCTGGAACCGACGGGCTGCTGGCGCTGGCGCTGGTGCATGAACTGCTCGCCGCCGACCGGATCGATCTCGACTATCTGGCGCGCTACACCAACGCCCCGTGGCTGGTCATCCAGGCGCCGGGGGCGGCGGATGACGGTCTGTTCGCGCGGGACGCGGCGGGGGCGCCGTTGGCGCTCGGCGCCGATGGCCAACCGGTCAGCGCCGTCCTAGCGGACACCGCGGTCAAGCTGGTCGGCGAGACGCGGCTCGACGACGGTCGCCGCGCGGTGCCGGTGTTCCAGCTGGTCGCGGCGCGCTATCTCGATCCCGCCTACGCCCCCGAAGCGGTTGCCGAGAGCTGCGGGGTTCCGGCGGCGACGATCCGCCGGCTGGCCGCCGAACTGGCGCAGGCCGCGTTTGCCGAGACGATCGAGTTGCCGGTGGCGTGGACCGACTGGGCCGGGCGCCGCCACGACACCATGCGCGGGCGGCCGGTCGCGATGCATGCGATGCGCGGCATTTCGGCGCATTCCAACGGCTTTCAGACCTGCCGCGCGCTGCACCTGCTGCAGATGCTGCTCGGCACGATCGACGTCCCCGGCGGCTGGCGCTACAAGTCGCCGCACCCCAAACCGGCGCCGCCCGGCCCCAAACCGGCCGGCAAGCCCGAGCAGGTCGCCCCCGGCACGCCGCTGCCCGGCATTCCGCTCGGCTATCCGATGGGCCCCGAGGATCTCTTGATCGAGGCTGACGGAGGCCCGGCGCGGATCGACAAGGCGTTTTCGTGGGAGGCGCCGATCGCCGCGCACGGGCTGATGCATCTGGTGATCCGCAACGCCGCCAACGGCGACCCCTATCCGATCGACACGCTGTTTATGTACATGGCCAACATGGCCTGGAATTCGGCGATGAACACCGCCGAAACGATGGAGCTGTTGACCGCCAAGGACCCGGCGACCGGCGACTACCGCATCCCGCACATCATTTATTCCGACGCCTATTATTCCGAAACCGTCGCCTATGCCGACCTTGTTTTGCCCGATACGACCTATCTCGAGCGGTGGGATTGCATTTCGCTGCTCGACCGGCCGATCGGCAGCGCCGAGGGTCCGGCCGATTCGATCCGCCAACCGGTGCTGCAGCCCGATCGCGACGTGCGGCCGTTTCAGGACGTGCTGATCGAGCTCGGCGCGCGGCTCGGCCTGCCCGGCTTTGTCACCGCCGAGGGTCAGCCGCGCTACCCGGGCGGCTATGCCGACTACATCGTCAACCACGAGCGCCGGCCGGGGGTCGGGCCGCTGGCCGGCTGGCGCGGCGCCGAGGGCGACCGGGCCGGGCGCGGGGCGCCCAATCCCGAGCAGCTGCGCCGCTATGTCGCCAATGGCTGCTTTTGGAAATACGAGCTGCCGCCCGAACAGCGCTATTTCAAACACGCCAACCGGAGCTATCTCGAAACCGCGGCGGCGATGGGCTTTATCGACCGCGCCGAGCCGATCGTGCTGCAGCTTTATGTCGAGCCCTTGCAGCGATTTCGCCTCGCCGCCCAAGGCCATGGCGCGGTCGTGCCGCCGCCGCGATACCGCGAGCGCATCGCGACCTATTTCGACCCGCTGCCGTTCTGGTACATGCCGTTTGAAGAAGCGCGCATTGACCGCACCGCCTTCCCGCTCCATGCGATCAGCCAGCGTCCGATGCCGATGTACCATTCCTGGCATTCGCAGAATGCTTGGCTGCGTCAGATCCTCGGCTATAACCGGCTGTTCATCAACCGCGCCACCGGCCGCGCGCTCGGGCTCGACGAGGAGGATTGGGTGTGGGTGTCGAGCCATAACGGGCGCATCCGGGTGCCGACCCGGCTGATGGACGGGGTCAACCCCGACACGGTGTGGACCTGGAACGCGATCGGCAAGCGGGCCGGCGCCTGGCAGCTTGATCCGCAGGCGCCCGAAGCGCGCCGCGGCTTCCTGCTCAACCATCTGATCTCCGAGCTGTTGCCGGCCACGGGCGGCGACGGCTTTGCCAATGCCGATCCGGTCACCGGGCAGGCGGCGTGGTATGATTTGCGGGTGCGGATCGAACGCGCCGCCGCCCGCGAACCGCACACCACCGTGCCGGAATTTGCCCCGCCGGCGGGGCTGCGCGCGCCGCCGCGGCCGGCGATTCTGCGTTACGGCGTCAAGGCGAACCGGGGAGAGCGGCGATGACCTCGCTGCCGCCGCCGCGCGCCGGCCAGAAGAAGCTCGGGCTGGTCATCGATCTCGACATCTGCGTGGGCTGTCACGCCTGCGCCACCGCCTGCAAGGAATGGAACAGCGGCGGCCATTCCGGGGCCTTGCCCGATTTCGACCCCTATGGCGCCGAGGCCTGGGGGGTCTGGTTCAACCGCATCCATTCCTACGAGGAAGGCGATGGCGACGGCGCCCGCACGGTGCATTTTCCGAAATCCTGTCTGCATTGCGAAGATGCGGCCTGTGTCACGGTCTGCCCGACCGGCGCCTCCTATAAGCGCGCCGAAGACGGGATTGTGCTGGTCAATGCCGAGATCTGTATCGGCTGCAAATTGTGTTCATGGGCCTGCCCCTACGGGGCGCGCGAATTCGACGCCGATCAGGGCGTCATGAAAAAGTGCACGCTGTGCATCGACCGGATCTACAACGACAACCTTGCCGAAGCCGAGCGCCAGCCGGCCTGCGTGCTGGTCTGCCCGGTCGGCGCCCGCCATTTCGGCGATCTCGGCGATCCCGATTCGAACGTCTCGCAGCTCGTCGCCGAGCGGCGCGGCCGTGATTTGATGCCGGAGCTGGGCTACCGGCCGGTCAACAAATATCTGCCGCCGCGCCCCGGGCGCATGGCGCCGCACCCGGCGGCCGCGGCGGCCGCGGCTGGCGCGAGCGAGCCCGCAACCGCCGGTGAGCGGCTGTTGCGCTGGGTCGACCGACTGCTGTCGCTCTGACCCGGCGCTTCGATCGGGACGTCGCGGCGATGCACCCCGCCCTGTCGATCGTGTTGTTCACAACCGCGGCCGGCGCCGGTTTCGGGCTGATCATCGTGCTCGGGCTCGGGGCGCCGCTCGGATACCTGCCCGCGGGCGGCTGGTTTGCCTTTGTCGCGCTGGCTGTCGCCACGGCGCTGGCCGCCCTTGGGCTGTTCGCGTCGGTGTTTCATCTCGGCCGGCCGGAACGGGCGTGGCGGGCGTTTTCGCAATGGCGCTCGTCGTGGCTGTCGCGCGAGGGGGTGTGCGCGGTAGCGACGTTTGTGCCGACCGCGATCTTCGGGATCGGATGGGTGTTTTTCAGCGCCACCAGCGGGATCGCGGGGTTGTGCGCGATCCTCGGCGCGGCCCTGGCGGCGGCAACCATCTATTGCACCGGCATGATCTACCACTCGCTGAAGCCGGTCCACCAATGGCGCAATGCCTGGGTGGTTCCGGGCTATTTTGGGCTCGGGCTGATGAGCGGGCTGCTGGTTCTCGACCTGCTGCTGCGGATTTGGCGACGGCCGGCGCCCGGCTGGACGCTGGTGACCGTGCTCGCGGTGGCGGCCGGCTGGGTGATCAAGGAGCGCTATTGGCTGGCGGTCGATACGACGGCGGGTCCGAGCACGCCGGCCAGCGCCACCGCGCTCGGCCGGCGCGGTCGGGTGCGGCTGGTGGAGGGGCCGCACACGCAAGACAATTACCTGCTCAAAGAGATGGGATTTCAGATCGCGCGCAAACATGGCCGCCGCTTGCGCTGGATCGCGCGGCT
Organism: Alphaproteobacteria bacterium; assembly: GCA_021324875.1. Classification (GTDB taxonomy): domain Bacteria; phylum Pseudomonadota; class Alphaproteobacteria; order ATCC43930; family CGMCC-115725; genus AP-15. The sequence goes on along the minus strand of JAJPIH010000272.1, from coordinate 400 downwards.
GGCGGGGTTTGTCGTGCCGCTGGCGGCCTCGGTCATAGCGGGCTTGGTCGGCCATGGCCCGGCGATCGCGGCCGCGGGCCTGGCGGTGGCGAGCGCGGCGCTGGGCCTTGTCGTGGAGCGCTGGCTGTTTTTCGCCGAGGCGCGGCACACGGTGACCCTTTATTACGGCGCCGACGCGGTGTGAATGGGTCCGCTTGCCGGTTGCGGGGGCGGCCGCGGCGCGCGCGATCCTCCCGCTCGACCGCGGCCGGCGGCGCGCTCCGCTATTCGCTCATGGCAGGCATGCTGCGGCCCGCCGGCGGCGGGTTTGGACGGCAAAAAAGCGCCGGCGCCGGGTTTGGGGGGAGGTTGACAGGGGGTGGAGGGTGGGGTTATAAGCGCGGCCCCTTGGCGGGCGTGG
>JAJPIH010000191.1 GCA_021324875.1 Alphaproteobacteria bacterium | reverse complement strand
CAGCTGGCCCTGAATTTTGTTGCCGATCCGGGCCGGGCGCTGCGCGAAGTATGGCGCGTGGTCAAGCCTGGCGGGGTGGTGGCGGCGGCGGTGTGGGATTTTGCCGGCGGCCTCGTCTACCAGCGCCTGTTCTGGGATACGGCGGCGGTGCTCGACTTGGCGGCCGACCGCGCCCGCGCCCGCCAGTTGTCGGCGCCGCTGACCCGGCACGGCGAACTCGCCGCGGCCTTTGCCGCCGCCGGGTTTGCCCGGGTCGACAGCCGCGACCTGACAATCCGCATGCATTACCGCGATTTCGCCGATTATTGGCGGCCGATCGAGAACGCGCAGGGGCCGGTCGGCGACTACGTCCGCTCGCTGTCGCGCGACGCGCTCGACCGGCTCGCTGCCGCGTTGCGCCGCGCCTATCTCGCCGGCGGCGAGGATGGGCCGCGCTCGATGGCGGCAACGGCCTGGGCCGTGCGCGGGGTCAAACCAGGCCCATGACCACGCGCCGCCATCGAGCCCGGAACCCATCGCGGCGGTCGGCCACCGGCGCCGCCTTATGGGTGCCGCCGCTCGACCGCCATGCGCCGGTCCCGGTTTCACGACAGCTGGCGACCGCGTTGCGGGGCGCGATTTCCGACGGCCGGATCGGCACCGGCGCGGCGCTGCCCTCGAGCCGGGCGCTGGCGGCAGAACTCGGGCTGGCGCGCAGCACCGTGGTTGTGGTGTTCGAGCAGCTGGCGGCCGAAGGTTATATCGCGGCGCGGCCCCGCTCGGGCTATTTCGTGGCGGCCAGGCTGACGCCGCGGCGCGACGGCGGCGCTACCCCAAAAGTCCTTCCCCGAACCGCGCGATTGTCCCGCGAGGGCGAAATTTTACGGGGGCTGGCACCCGCCCCCCGCGTCGGCGCGGTCCCGTTTGAACTCGGCTGCCCCGAGATCGACGCGCGGCTGGTGGCGACATGGAAACATCTGGCGGCGCGCGTGCTGTCCGGCCGCTCCGGTCTGGCGTGGAATTATGGCGACGCGCAGGGCGAGGCGGCGCTGCGACGCGCCATCGCCGGTTACCTGGGCGCGGCACGCGGGGTACGTTGCGAGCCCGAGCAGGTGGTGCTGACCTCCGGCACCCAGCAGGGCCTCAGTCTGGCGGCGCGCATCCTGGTCGATCCCGGCGACAATGTCGTGGTCGAAGACCCGTGCTATCGCGCCGCGGTCGACGTGTTCCGCGCCGCACGAGCGCGGGTCGCGCCGATCCCGGTTGACCAAAACGGTCTCGACATTGCCGCCGCCCCGCCCGGTCTCGCCGCGCGGCTGGCCTATACGACGCCGTCACGCCAATACCCGCTCGCGGTTGCGATGCCGCTCGAGCGCCGCGCCGAGCTGCTGGCCTGGGCCGAGGCCGGCGACAGCTGGGTGCTCGAAGATGATTACGAGAGCGAATTCGAGGCGCCGGGGCGTCTGCTGCCCTCGCTGCAGGGCCTCGACCGCGGCGGCCGGGTTGTCTATCTCGGCACCTTCAGCAAACTTCTGTTTCCCTCGCTCCGCCTCGGCTATGCGGTGCTGCCGGGCGAGCTGGTCGCCCCGTTCACCGCCGCGCGCCATCTCGCCGACCGGCAAAGCTCCGGGCTGCTGCAAGCGGTCATGACCGAGTTTCTGCTGGGTGGTCATTTCGCCCGCCACTTGAAGCGCATGCGGGCGCTCTACGCCGAGCGGCAGGCTCTGCTCGCCGAACTGCTGCGCCGGCGGCTCGGCGGGCTGGTGCAGCTGCCGCTGCGGCCGGGCGGCGGCATGTATCTGACGGTCGGATTGCCGCCGTCCTGGTCGGACCGGGCGGTGGCCGCGGCGCTGGCCGCCGCCGAGGTCACAGCAACCCCGCTGTCGGCGCTGAGCATTGCAACGCCACGGCCGCCCGGGCTGGTGCTGGGCTATACCGGGTTTCCCGAAGCCGTGCTGGGGCGCGCGGTCGAACGCATGACGGCGGTGCTGGAGCGTCAATCTGGTCTCATCGATTGCCCGAAACTGGCGCTTCCCGCAGACCACAGCCGCTGCTAGCGTCGCCGTCAATACGATGTTTTCGGAGCCCGAACCGATGCCCGACAGCACGCCCCCGAGCAATTTGGCACCATCCAATTTGGCGCCGAGCGATTTCGCGCCGACCGAACGCACCCGCGTTCGCCGCCTGCACGAGCGCGGCCGCTATGACCGCGAAACGGTTTTCGCGATCCTCGATTCCGGGCTGTTGTGCCATGTCGGTTATGTCATCGACGGGCTGCCCTATGAGACCCCGACCCTTTATTGGCGCGAAGGGGAGCGGCTCTATTGGCACGGCTCCTCGGCCAGCCGGATGCTGCGCCGCCAGGCCGAAGGGATTCCGGTCTGTGTCACGGTCAGCCACATCGACGGATTGGTGCTGGCGCGGTCCGGGTTTCACCATTCGCTGAACTATCGCGCGGTGATGGCTTTCGGCAACGCCGCCATCGTCGCCGACCCGGAAGCCAAAACGGCCGGGCTCAACGCCTTCATCGAGCGCCTCTATCCCGGGCGCAATCGCGAGATCAGGCCGATTTCGCCACAGGAACTGAAAGCGACGACCCTGATGAGCATGGAAATCGACGAGGTCTCGGCCAAGCTGCGTGCGCACGGGCCGGTCGATGACGAGCCGGATTACACGCTCGATTGCTGGGCCGGTGTCGTGCCGGTCGAGATGCGGCTTGGTGCGGCGATCGCCGATGAGCGGCTCAAAGCGGGCATCCCGCCGCTCAAGGGGCTCGATCATCTCGCCGAGGGCGGTCTGCTCCCGGAGATCCTGCGCATCCTGGCAAACCGGGCGCAGAGCTAGCCCATCCTTGATTTCGGCCCCCGCGGCCGCCGCCGCGCCGACGGCTTCCGTCCCTCAACCGGCGGTGTTGCGGATCAGTTCGGCCCAGCGGTCGAGCACCGGCAGGATCTCGTCGGACGAGGCCGAGGGCAATGCCACGATCGCGCGTGCGATGCCGAGATCGCGATAGCGCCGCAAGCGGTCGAGATCCGCGGGCGCGCCAAAGATCGACACCGGCAGGCTCGCCGGGTCGCGCCCGGCCGCAACCGCCATCTCGCGAAATTGCGGCAGGAATTCGGTCACGTCGGCATATTGCGGTCGGCTGGCGTTCGGCACCCAGCCATCGCCGTAGCGGATCGCGCGGCGGGCGGCGTGCGGAAAGGCCCCGCCCACGACCACCGGCGGATGCGGCTTTTGCACCGGCTTCGGCCAGGTTTTCATGGGCGGAAAAGCGACGATGTCGCCGTGATATTCCGGCTCGTCCGCGGTCCAGATCGCGCGCATCGCCTCGACCTGTTCACGCATGCGCTTAAAGCGGGTTTTGAAATCGGTCCCGTGGTCGGCCATCTCCTCGGCGTTCCAGCCGCCGCCGATACCGAACACAAAGCGCCCGCCGGAAATCTGATCGATTGAAGCGACGAGTTTGGCGGTTTGGATCGTGTCGCGCTGGATGACGAGACACACGCCGGTCGCGATTTTCAGGGTCTTGGTCGCCATCGCGGCGGCGGTCAGGGTCACAAACGGATCCATGACGTCATAGTATTGCCGGCCAAGCGGGCCGCCCGAGGCCGGCTGGGAAAGCCGCGAGCTCGGAATGTGCGAGTGTTCCGGCGCCCATAGCGACTCGAAGCCGCGCGCTTCAAGCGCCTGCGCCAATTCGCCCGGAGCGATCGAATACTCGGTGAAAAACATCGAGGCGCCGAAATCCATGCCTGTCCTCCCGGTCCCGAGGGCTGCAGCCAAGCTTAGTCCAAATTGCCCAACCAGGGTCAGCGCGATTGCCGGTCAGCGCGATTGCCGGTCGGGAGCTCCCTTGCGGAGCGGGACGGCCGGTCACGGCCGATTGCCGAGCGCAGGATTGCCGCCCTTTAAGGGGGAAAGCCGTAAGAATTTTCGACACCCGTCCGCAAGTTTTGCCCTTCTTGCACTTTTGCGCTACCCGGCACCGGCCTTCTGGAATAAAACGGCGCTCGGAACGTCATTAAATCGTCAAACCTATCCAGCTCGAGTTGCCATGCGGTGGACGGCAAAGCGCAAGGCCGAGATCGTCGCGCAGATCAAAGCCGGTACACTGTCGATCGAGACGGCCCGCCGCGAATTCTTGCTGTCGGAGGAAGAGCTCGCGGCGTGGATGCGGGATCTCGATACCTACGGGTTGCGCGGCCTGCGAACCCTCAAAGTGCAGGTCTATGCCCGCCGCCGCCGGGCTCGCGCGGTTGGCGGCATGGCTGCGTCCGCCGGTATCAGTGAAGCGGCAAAGCCGCGATGAACCGAGCTTCGGCGGCGGCTTGGTTTCTTCTCGGCGTGGCCGCAGCAACCCTGCTACTGCTGTGGTAGCCGGTCCACAAGCCACGGTAGCGCGGGGCGGACGGCGCCCGACATGCGCACAGGGCGGGGTCAAGGCCAATCCTCCGGCCGATCACCGCCCAAAGAGCGCCCTTCTGAGGTCTCCAGGATGCGCGCATGCCGGAGGCAAATGGGCACAAACCAGGTGGCGGAGGGGGGGGGATTCGAACCCCCGATACGGTTTTATCCGTATAACGGTTTAGCAAACCGCCGCCTTCAGCCACTCGGCCACCCCTCCACCCTAGAGTGGGGTCATCACGGCGTATGCACGGAACGACTTAGCATGGGTTGATCGGCAGGCGCAAGCAACCAGCAGCCAGAAGCAGAGCCAAACCCGGGCGTCGCGCGACGTGAAGCCTGCTCGAACCGGTGGGCGCTGTTGCACCGCGGCATCGTCTTGTCCGGTGTGGCCCGAGCCTGCGGCCGGTTTCGGCGATACCTGGCGCTCGCCCGCGCCCAGGCCGACCGCGCGTTGGCCACAGAGAGAGCCGCCGAGCGCGAGGCTCGGCGGCTCGGGCACACCCAAGAGAGAAGGTACACATCCGACGGCCGGCCCCAGGAAACCGCTGTTTTCGGCCGGCACGATGCAGATGGGCGGCGATCGTGACAGCCAGATGTCGCCCGGGTTAATTCGCTGTCAGCTTTGCCCGGCGTAGGGGTTTCACGCATTGGGACCGCTGATCCGACGGCGCAGGGCCGCCCGATCCTGTCGCGGCAAGACGGAGCCGCCAAACCGGTTGCGATGGCGTGCGGCGCGGTCCGGTTCCGAACGGTGCACGGCCCGCGAGTGACGACAAGCGGGGCTGTCGCGCTCCGAGCGGGTGCCGCGCGGCCATGCTGCTCGCCCTTGGCCCGGCTCTACTCGCCGCTTTATGCTGCGCGCGATGCGGCAGTCGCCGGGAGGCTTGAATGGATCTCGTCGTGCGCAATGTCCGGCTGGCCGACCGGCCGGGCTCCGATCCGGTTGACATCGGCGTCGACAACGGCCGCATCGCGGTGATTGCCAGCGGTCTGCCCGAAGCCCGCCAGACCTACGACGCGGGCGGCCGGCTCGCCTGCGCCGGGTTGATCGAGACCCATATCCATCTCGACAAATCACGGCTGATCGACCGGTTGCCCGCTGAACCCGGCCGCCGCATTCAGCCGATGCGCCGCGTCGCCGCGATCAAACCCGAGTTGACCGCCGAGGATGTCAGAGAGCGCGCGGGGCTGACCCTCGAAGACTGCATCGTCAATGGCACCACCCGCCTGCGCACGCAGGTCGAAGTCGATCCGGCGATCGGGATGCGCGGCTTTGACGGTGTCGCGGCGGCGATCGCCGATTACAAATGGGCGGTCGATGCGGAGATCTGCGTTTTTCCGCAGGACGGGCTGACCAACTATCCGGGCGTCGACGAATTGCTGATCGAAGGGCTCAAGCGCGGCGCCAAGGCGATCGGCGGCGCGCCGCGCTATGATCGCGACCCTCGGGGCCAGATCCGCCGCATCTTTGAATTGGCGCGAGAATTCGACGTTGACATCGATCTGCATCTGGATGTCGGAGACGACCCCGGCGAACTCGATGTGCCACTGGTCTGTGAACTCGCCGAGCAATACCGGCGCGGCGGGCGGGTCACGGTCGGCCATATGGCCAAGCTCTCGATGCTGCCGCCCGAGCGTCTGGCGGCGATCGCCCGCCGCATGGCCGATGCCGGGGTCGCGGTCACGGTGCTGCCGCTGACCGATTTGTTCGTGATGGGCCGCGACCAGGATCACAACATCCGCCGCGGCGTGGCCGATGCTCACTTCCTGCTCGCCCACGGCGTCAACTGCTCGCTGTCGACCAACAATGTGCTAAACCCCGTCACCCCCTATGGCGACTGTTCGCTGATCCGCATGGCCAATCTGCATGCCAATGTGCTGCAGGCGGCACTGCCCGAAGATTTGCGCGAATGCTTTGCGATGCTGACCCGGCGCTCGGCGCAGCTGCTGAACATCAGCGATTATGGGCTCGAAATCGGCCACCCGGCCGACATCGTGGTCATCGACGCCACGACCTCGGAACAGGCGATCGCGCAGATCCGCCCGCCGCTGGCGGTGTGGAAGCGGGGCCGCCAGACGGTTATCCGACATCCCCCGCAGCTTCTCCGCCCGTAAGCTGCGGGCAGCCCCGCTCCGGCGCGTTTCACCATTGTTGCCGGGGGCGGCCGGGGATTACTCAGGGATGATCGGACCGCGCCTGATTGACAAGATCGGGCATCTCATGCCCGCCGCCGACCCAGTTGCCGGTGCGGAAGACCGGATCGGTGATGACCGGATCGAGGGTGCCCTCGGCGCTGACTACCCCGACGACATAAGGGCCGTCATTCCAGAAGCGGAAAATCGGCCCGCCGGAATCGCCATGCGTCAGGCTGGCAAAGGTCTCCATGTCGAGCCCCGAGCCGGTCTCGAAAAATCCCGGCGGCCAGGAATTGGCGATGCTAAAGCCGCCTTCGAACACCGGCTCATTGCCGGCGCCGATGTCGTCGGGATAGCCGACATGAACCCAGTAATTGCCGCCATCCCAGCCGTCATCGTAGGTCTTGGTGCCAAGCCAGCCGAGTTCGTCGCCGATTCTCCGGTCCATGACACAAACGACATAATCCTCGGCGACGTCGTATTCTCCGCCGACATTCGAGATTTGTTCGCAGCTATAGGTGATCTGGGCCCAGGATGGGGCAAAAATGTTGCCGTTGTTGAAGTCGGGCTCGAAACGCAGCCAGCCGATGAAGCCGTCGCTTTCGGTCCAGTCGACGACATGGCTGGCGGTCAGCACATGCCGCGGTCCGACAATGCAGCCGGAACCTTGGCCCCTGGCGGTGACCACGCGACCGCAGGCGCGCCACGGATAGGAGGTATCGCTAAAGGCAAAGCGATTATCGGGCGGGTAGATGAAAAGCGGGTTCACCGACCGCCCTCCGGCCCGCAGACGCGGCCGACGGGTGCGCGCCCCTTCCGGGGGAGCGCTGATGTCGCCAATCGCCGGCAGACCGGGGATGGTCGCCCGCACCAGCTCCGTCCGATCCCGCTTGCGTTTGAGCCGCCTCACCTTTGACCGCGGCGGCTGAGGGAAAGCGAATTCGGTAATCGCCTCGCGACGCCATCGCCGCGCCGCCTGAGCCAGGGTCATCGGGTCCTGCGGCTCGTCCTCGTGCCGAGCATGACTTTTGCTGGCCATTGTGGGCTCCCTCAATTAGCGAGCCCGCTCGATGACCGGGAGATCCGGGATCGGCCTGCTCGCATAGCGGGAGGTCTATCACCCATTGTCCATTTTTGGTGTGGCGCAGCTCACACCGGCGATTGACTGCCGAACACCCCACAGAGCCGCCCCAGCGCGATCGCGCCGCAAAGCTCAGGGCTTTTCGCAAGCGAAATAGGCGATGTTTTCGTTGCTCTCGAGGTAGCGCGCGACCTTTTCATAGCGCGCGCAATGTTCGCGTGCGACCTCGGTCGCGGCCCTTAAGTCGCTCGTATAGCCGACCTCGGCCCGATAGGCGTTGCCCGCCGACAAATAGGGCTTTTCCGCACAGCCCGCGCCTGCGGCACTCAGCGCCGCCGTCACCAGCAGCGACAGCCACCATCCCGCCGGCCTGCGCGGCGTCATGCCATCTGCTCGCCGCCGGGGACGGCAAATCCGGCCTTCTGTGCGAAATCGCGCCCCCGTTCGGCAAAGTCGCGGTAAAGGCCGTAGCTGGGGGCGGCCGGCGACAGCAAGACCACCCCGCCGGGCGGCGTCAATTGCTTGGCGCTGGCGACCGCCGCCGCCATTGACGGGGCGAGCACCACCGGCGGGGCGCCGGCCAAGGCGCGCAACCCGGCGCCGATGCGCGCCCCGCTTGGGCCGAGGCAAATCACGGCGCGAGCTGCCCCCCGCGCCAACGCCGTGACAAGCTTGCCGTAATCGACGCCGCGATCGTAGCCGCCGGCGATCAATGTCACCTCACGGCCGGCATAGACGTCGAGTGCCGCCAGTGCGGCTTCGGGTGCGGTTGAGATGCTGTCGTCGACATAAAGCACGCCATCCGCTTCGCCCAGCTCCTGCTGACGGTGCGGCAGGCCGCGGAAATCGAGGCTCGCCGTCAGCGCCAGGCCGAGATCGCCGCCGAGCATTTTGACGACGGTCAGCGCTGCACATAAGTTCGACAGATTGTGCGGGCGGGCGAGGTAATGACCCGGTGAGACCAGGCCGATCTCCCGCTCGCCGTCGAAAATCCCGGTCCCGCGAAAATGCAAAACAGCCGGGTCGTTGAACAAGCAAGTGGCGAGGGCCACGGCCGGGTCGGCCGCGCGGTTGACGACCGTCCTGCGAGCCCGGCGCAACAGGTTGAGCTTGTCGCGGTAATAAGCGGCGAGCGTGCCGTGCCAGTCGAGATGCTCGGGAAACAGCGAGGTCAGTACCGCAACGTCGCACACGCCGTCGAAATCCGCCGCCTGATAGCTTGACACTTCGATCACCGCGAACTCGGTTCGCTGCCGGTCGATCGTCGTGACCGGCACCCCGATATTGCCGGCGAGCGCCGTGCGTTTGCCGAGGCGGGCGAGAATATGGGCAAGGAGGGCGGCGGTCGTGCTTTTGCCCTTGGTCCCGGTCACGCACAGCGTTGTCGGGCCGGACCCTTCGGCGAACCACAGGTTCAGCAGCGATGTCACGGTGACGCCACGCTTGCGGGCGCGGTCAATTTCGGGGCGATAGAGACTGATCCCGGGTGATTTGACCAGCACCTCGACCTGCTCCAGTGCTGCTGCGAGTGCCGCGGGACCAAAGGCGCATTCGATGTCGCCCAGCCCCGCCGGCGGCTGGGCGCCGGGGTCGTCGTCGATCAGGAGCAATGGCAAACCGGGGTGATACGCGCGCAAAAAACCGATTGCCGCACGGCCCTCGCGCCCGAGCCCCCAGATCGCGACCCGGGCCTTGGCAAGGTCAGCCGCACGCATCGAGCATCGCCAGAAATCGGGCCGGGACGCGGTGCGGATGCCGCTTCTCGAGCAGCGAATGCAGGGACGCCGCCGGGTCGGACGCGGCAGTGACTGGAAGATGCTCGCCAAGCCGACGCACCACCAAGTCATCGCGCCACTCGGCGCGGGTGGCGAGCCACGCCATGGCCACCGCGCTTTCGCCGGTCTCACCCACGCATTCGAACGGCTTGTGCGCGCGCACTCCGCACAATTCGGCAAAACCCGCCAATTGCGCCTCGTCGTCGAGCAGATTGCGGCCAAAGACCGCGATCAGGCGGTCCTTGGCGACAAACGGGGCGAGCGCCAGAAACACAAAACGGCAT
>JAJPIH010000067.1 GCA_021324875.1 Alphaproteobacteria bacterium | reverse complement strand
ATGACAATGATCAGCGTGGCCACACCGAGCGCGATCCCGAGCAGCGAGAAGATCGCGATGACCGAGACAAAGCCCTCCTGTCGCCGCGCCCGCAGATAGCGGAACGCCACCATCCGCTCAAACGCGCCGAAGGCCATCAAGCGAACCCCAAGCTTGCGCCCAACGTTGTCGCGCTTATGGCTGGGCTGATTTCGCCCGCTTCTTGCCGGCAGCGGGGTGCGGGGATGGGGAGCATGTGACGAGCCGATCAAACGCGCTCTCGATCGACATGTCCTGGCGTTGGCCGGTGCGGCGGTTCTTCATTTCCACCGTGCCGGCAGCGAGCCCGCGCGGCCCTACGACGACTTGTTCGGGCAGGCCGATCAGGTCCATCGTTGCAAACTTGGCGCCCGGCGACTCGTCACGGTCGTCATACAGCACCTCGACCCCGGCCGCGCTCAATTTGCCGTAGATCTCGTCGGCGGCCTGGCGGGAGCGCGGGTCGGTGGCGCGCAGATTGATCAAGCCGACCCGAAACGGGGCCACGCTCTCGGGCCAGATGATGCCGGCCGCGTCGTGGTTGGCCTCGATCAGCGCGCCGACCAGACGCGACACGCCGATACCGTATGAGCCCATCTCGATGGGGACCGGCTCGCCGTCGGGTCCGGCGACAACCGCACCCATCGGCCGCGAATATTTGTCGCCGAAATAAAAAATGTGTCCGACCTCGATGCCACGGGCGCTGACGAGGTCGGAGGCCGGGATCGGGCAGCTGGCCGGATCGTGTTGTTCGTCGGTGGCCGCGTACAGCGCGGTCCAACGCTTGTAAAAGGGTTCGAGGTCGCCCGCGTAATCGATTTCTCCGGCGAGGATGTCGGTTTCGAGCCAGCGCCGGTCGCAAAACACCGCACTCTCGCCGGTGTCGGCGAGGATGATAAATTCATGGCTCAAATCACCGCCAATCGGGCCGGTATCGGCGCGCATCGGGATCGCCTTGAGCCCCAGGCGAGCGAAGGTCCGCAAATAGGCGACAAACATTTTGTTATAGGCATGCTTGGCGCCGGCGGCGTCGATATCGAGACTGTAGGCGTCCTTCATCAGGAATTCGCGGCCGCGCATGACGCCAAACCGCGGCCGCACCTCGTCGCGGAATTTCCACTGTATGTGAAAGAGCAGCTTGTGCAGGTCGCGGTAGCTCTTGACAAAAGCGCGCGCGATCTCGGTGACCTGTTCTTCGTTGGTCGGCCCGTACAGCATCTCACGATCGTGGCGGTCGCGGATGCGCAGCATCTCCTTGCCATAATCGTCATAGCGTCCGCTCTCGCGCCACAGTTCGGCGGGCTGGATCGTCGGCATCAGGATTTCCTGCGCGCCGGCGCGGTTCTGCTCTTCGCGCACGATCGCCTCGACCTTTTTCAAGACGCGCAGACCCAGCCGCAGCCAGGAATAGATCCCGGCGCTCGATTGCCGGATCATACCGGCGCGCAGCATCAGCCGATGCGAGGCGATTTGTGCCTCGCTCGGGTTCTCGCGCAACACCGGCAGGAAATATTCCGATAGACGCATTCCGCCTCACTTAAACGCGCGACGCCACACTGGCGCGGGCCGTTCTAGCACGGCAGGTGTATTACGGTCGCGCTTTGCCAAAAGCTGACGATGCAAAAAGTGGCGCGGCAACGACGAGGAAGCAATGAGCGAAGAGACTCGAGAAGCGACCGTTCCTTCGGCGCCGAGGCCGCGCGCGAGCGACGGGGCGGCGCGCCGCGCCTTCGCATTGGCGGCGGCGGGCGGGGCGCTAGCGATCGGCGCGGTCGCGTTTGCCGCCGTCGCGGTCGGCAGCCTGGTGGTCGGCCGGTTTGCGGTGTCGCGCGCGCGGCTGCGTCGCGGCGAAGTCGACGCCTTGCGGATCGCGCGGCTCACGGTCAACGAGCTGCGGGTAGAAAGGCTCGACGCGCCAGGCATCGCCGTATCCGCCCCGCCGGTTCCCGGGCCATCAGGCTAAGAGATGGCCCACCGGAGGCTCGTTTCTACCGGGTGAGGGCGGCGATCGCCGACCGCCATGCGGCGATCGTCTCGTCGACGTCGACGGTACTGTGCGCCACCGAAACATAATATTTCTGCTCGCCCTTGAGCACGCCGCGCTCACGCAACAACGCGTTGAAGCGCCGCATCAGCGACCCGTCGCCATTGAGGCAGCCGCGATAGTCGCGCACCGGCTCGGCCGAGAAGACGACGTCGAAGAGCGGCGGTTCGCCGATAACCTGGGCCGCAATCCCGGCCCCGTTCAACAAAGCAGCGAACTGGCCCATCAGTTCGCGCCCGGTCGCAAACAGCCGTTCATAGGCGCCCGGCCGGCGAAGAACATCGAGGGTGGCAAGCCCGGCGGCGGCGGCCACCGGATTTCCCGACAAGGTCCCGACCTGCATCAGAAAATTGTCCTCGCCGACCGCGTCGCGGTTGAAATGGGCCATGATTTCGGCTCTGCCGGCAATTGCCGCGAGCGGAAAACCGCCACCGATCACCTTGCCCAACGTGCACAGATCGGGAATGACACCGTAATATTCCTGGCGCCGCCATAAGCGAGGCGAAAGCCGGTCACCACTTCGTCGAAAATCAGCAGCACGCCGTTTTCGGCGGTGATCCGGCGCAGCCCTGCGAGGAAGCCCGGCCGCGGCGGAATGATGCGCTGCAAAGGCTCGACAATAACCGCGGCAAGTTCGTCGCGATGCGCGCGCACCAAGCCCGCAACGCTGTCGAGATCGTTGAACGGCGCGACCAGCACGTCATCGCGCACGGCTCGCGGGATGCCGGCCGAATCCGGGATCGGCCGCGGGAAATTGCCGGGCTGTCTGGGCGCGAGGCTCATCAGCGAATAGTCGCTCATGCCGTGATAGCCGCCCTCGAATTTCAGGATCTTGTCGCGCTTGCGAAAGGCGCGGGCGGCACGCATCGCGTAAAGATCGGCCTCCGAGCCGCTCGAGACAAACCGTACCTGTTCGGCGCAAGCCACCGCCCGCACGATCTCCTCGGCAAGCTCGATGCCCCAGCGGTTGTTGGCAAAAAAGGTTGTTCCTTCGGCGATGCGAGCCTGGGCGGCGGCGGTCACTTCAGGATGCGCATGGCCGACCAGCATCGGCCCCGAGCCCAGCAGGAAATCGACATACTCCTTGCCGGTTTCGTCCCACACCCGGCCGCCGCGGCCCGCGCGGATGACCACCTCGCCGGGAAAATTGCCGAAGGTGCCGGCGGGCAGCACCCGCCTTGCCCGGTGAACGATGCCGTCTGCGGCCCCAGCGCCATCCTGATCCACGGGTATTCCTTCCCCACATCAAAGCAAAAGGCGCAGGCAGCCTAGCGCCTGCGCCT